>WJKA01000177.1 GCA_014729375.1 Chitinivibrionales bacterium | reverse complement strand
GTCAATATCCTGTGCTTCAACAGAGAAAAAAAGCGTATCTCCTTCATCAACAGCATAATTGCCGATCGGCATCAGGACCGGCGGATCATTCACTGCCTGCACCGAAATCACAAAGGTTTGCGGCAGCGTGCTGTCAATTCCGTTGTTCTGCGTTCCGCCGTTATCGCGCAACACCACGGTAACCGCTGCGAAACCGCTGGAATCATCAGCAGGTGTAAACGTGAGATCGCCGCTCGACGGATCAATTGACGGCCCCGAACTGAACAGCGCGCTGTTGCCGGCAAAAAGTTCAAAGCTCAGTTCCTGGTTCATTTCGTTTTGCGGCCCGGGAGACATGCCGGTTGCCCATGCGGCTACGGCCTGCGGCCCGGCATCTTCATTGCAGCCGACATCCAGCCCCATATAAAAATCCGGGGCATCATTGACTGCACGCACACGGAAAAGCACGGTGTCGTGTCCGGCAAGTCCGTGAGGGTCCTCTGCCGTAAAGCGAAGCGTATCGTCGCCGAACCAGTCTTCTCCGGGAGTTGTCACAGCGACAATCCTTCCGAGCGAAACAGAGGCGGCCATATCGACCGTGTCACAGATTTCCCACACAAGCACAGTATCGCTATGGTCGGGATCATCGACATAATCATCGAGCGCAAGTAAAGCAAACACATCGCCTTCGTCAATGACCTGATCGGGGACATCAACAACCGGGGGATAGAGAGAGGACGGCACAGTATCGACTACGAGCAGCCCCGCCCCGAACACGGAGTCCGGCCCGCCGGCGCCTTCATCACGGGCCCAGCGGGTCAGCCAGTACCCGACGCCGTCAACGGAAAACCCGCTGTTCTGCTGCAGGACCAGGGCCGCGGCCCCCGCGGTTGTTGGCGATGAAAACGATGTTCCGGCCGAACCCTCACTTCCATAAGTCAACGATGATGTTTTATCGGGAGCTGTGATATCAGGCTTTGCGCGGCCGTCATTGGCCGGTCCGTGACTTGAATACGGTTCGGGCGGCGGCTCCTGCTGTGTCCAGTCTGCCTGATCGACTGCGGCGATGGTAAATGCGCCGTGCGCACATGCCGGCTCGGTAAGGCTGTAACCCGCCACCGGCTCGCTAAAATCCTGATACATGCTGTGTAATGTCAGATCAAGACCGTCGGGAGCGTTCCCGGAATAATCCTCGATCGAGACATAATACCATCCTGACGATTTTGCGTAAAATCCAGCGGCTTCGGCAGGCGGGACCTCCGGCTGGGCCGCGCCGCCCACCGCCATAAGCTCATCCCACGGCCACCGGTCGCGGTAAATATACAGATCGAGATCGTTGACAGGATTATCAAACTCATCCCATACGAACCAGACAACGACCAGCACCGAATCATACCCCGGGGGAATGCCCACATAGAAATCATACGCCTCATCGCGGGGGTTTTGTGAAAAATCAAGTATATCATCGCTGTCGGTATCCTGCCAGGCCCCCCGCCAGTGACGTCGTGCTTCATTGCCCGCGGCAACCGCCCAGAATATGCCGTCATTATCGCTCGAGCTGTTGATTATCGCATCAATCGGACCGGTATCGTCATAGTAGCTCTGCCCGTACCAGCCAACTGAATGATTGGCAATTTGCACCCCGCGCGCGGCAAGTGTGTCTGCAGCGTTTTCGAGATCAAGCTCGTCACCGACTTTGACACAGTACAGTTCCGCCCCCGGCGCCATGTCCATCACATGCTCGGCAACCCCCGAACCGTGCGCCGTGCCTGTTTCGATATCATCATCCTGACTTCCGGGAAGATCAATCACAATTGTCCCTGCCGCAGAAAGGTCCCCGGAGTCAATCGCTTTCTGCAAACCGATGAATCCCAGGTCAACCACCGCGACCTTTACGCCGGAACCATCAATACCGCCCGCCTGAAGAACATCGGCCCCGGTAAGCGCAACGCTTTCCGACCCATACTGGCCCATCCCGCCCATTTCTTTTGCCATTGCGGGCATGCGCGCAAGACGTATGTCAGGATGCTCTGCAATCCGGCGCACAAGCCTGAACGGCACAAAACACCGCATGTATGATCGCGACACTGCATCTATTTCTATGCCCAACGCCTCTATTCGATTCCGCCTGACAGCACCCGCGCGCATCCCTTTATACGGCTCAAGTATCACGGGCAACAGATTTTCACCTTCTCTCGTTCGAATCCTGTACCCCAGCATCCTCGCCTGGCGCACGGCATTACGCACATTTCCCTTTTCGTAAACATCCAGTATTCTCTGAAGCAACGGGCCTGTTTTCCGTCCTTTAGCTGCTGCCTGAGCACGAACAGCCGGTACAAACGGCACAATACCCCCGCAGATCACCACAACGATGATCCAACCCCGAATAATGTGCATACTCCACCGGTTCATAATCTCACACAACCCAGTCGTACCCCTGTATGGTTTATCCTTTACTTTTTATATTCACTTTATATTCACTGCCGGTCTCCGGCCGCTGCCGTGTCTCCCGGCTTTCACCATTGAGCTATTTTCATTTCACATTCCCGTAACAATCGCCAAGCACGTTCAGATCGGAAATATCGATTCCCTGTTCTCCTTCACGCACAGGTGACAGGTCCAGGTTAGAATTCTTCTGTTCATCCCATCCATTGCCGTGTTCCGAATAATCCCATGAATCGCCGAGAATCGACAGGTCGGTGCTTTCAACAGTGCCGCTGGTATCGATGTCCCCGCGCAGCATTGCCTTCGCCGTACACACCATGCCGTTTACATCGGCAATCACAAGCGAGGGGAACTCCCCGTAACCGCCGTAAATCCATGAAATTACTCCACGCCCGGCCATCTGCAGGGCTGCACCGGCTGCATTGACCGGCTCAGGACTCCCGAATGTACCATCGGAGAATTGCCGGCAGCAAAATATCGTATCACTTTCCGATGCAACAATCAGGTCCGGAGAGGAATCCCCGGTTATTTCCATTACCACCGGGCAAACACTGTCGGTGCATAACAGCGCGGCGCCCCCCTGTGTCTGGAGCTCAACAGGCGTATCCCATCCCGAGCCGTTGCAGGTCACTGATTTCACCGTGCCGTCAGCATAACCGCAGAAAAAATCGGGATCCCCATCTCCATGAAGATCGGTAATATCAAAACCGGTCAACCCACTGCCGGCATCTGCCAGCAACTCCCCCGGCGAAAAGAGCATGGGGCCGTAATTGTAATGGACCCTGATCGTGCCGTCGAAAGCCCCTGAGATGATATCGATCCGGTTATCGCCGTCCCAGTCGGCCGTTCTGATCGACTGAATATCCGGAACGTCCAAAACAATAGCAGGCCCGGCGAATAGATCGGAGCCGTCACTTTCAAAATATTCAACAACCCCGCTCGTTAAGGCAGCCAGAAGATCGATATCACCGTCACGGTCGATATCATCGCACACGGCGGCGCTATAGTCACCCAGACTGACCGGATTACCGTCGGCGATAAGCGTATCTTTTGCCCCGAAACCGAGGGAGACCCGGTCTTTCAGGGTAATGGTTACCGTTGTATCATTTCCACTGAGATAGAGGGGGATATATTCGGTCCGTTTACCCGGTCGGGTAAGAACCAGTACATGACAACCTGGAGAAACGTTGGAAAGGGTCCCGCTTTGCTCGAGCTTCTTTTCGCCGATCCAGCCGCTTGTGCCGTAAAGAAAGACCTCGGTCTCAGAGGTGATCCCTTCGATGGTCACGTCATTCCCCGTCATGTCGTCGACCGTTATAGTCACCTCTTCACTGTCGGAATAAAAGGGATCGGATGCATAAAAGGTAATTTCATATACCCCGGCCCGGGAATAATCGGGTGTCCAGTAGAAATCGCCGGCGCCGTCGCCATTGTCAAAAAACCATGCTCCCGGTGGCAAGGGTGAGGTGGTTAAAGTGATGTTGTCGTTGTCCGGATCGGTGGCTTCAACAGCGAAGCGCCCCGATATGCCTTCGGTAAAAGTCCGGTCGCCGATTGCCGCCAATTCGGGAGAAGCATTGCCGTTTGTGACAACAGGGAGTATGGCATGGTAGAAAGCCATACCGATTTTTGCGTAGCCCGCGCTGTCCGGATGGAGGTTGTCTGCGAGGTCGGTTGCCCGGTCCACGGCACTGTACGCATCGACAAAATGAACAGGATGCCCGAGCCCCTGCCGGTCGGAGACGATTCCCGGAATGTATGAATTGAGTTCAAGCGCTTCGTTGTTGAGACCATCGTTTTGACAGGGGGGTACCGTAGCCAGAAAGAGATGCGTTGACGGCGTAACTATCGGATGAGCCAGGATTTCATCGACCAGTGCATTCAGACGGTTAACCATTGTACTCACGGCAATGGATGCGTTGATATCGTTCGTGCCGATCATGAGCATGATAATGTCGGGAGGAGATGCTGCAAACCAGGAGTCGATAGTATTCCGAATGTCGTCGATTCTATATCCTCCCCATCCTTCATGTTCGAGATCATAACCGTGTTCAATCATCTGGTTTTCCGTATAGGACGTTCCGATATCGGGCCCCGACCCGGGCTGAATTATCATACCCACTCAGTGCCAGCATCCGTACCGCGATATAATAGATACCGGGAGTGCTGATTTGAACATCGTACGCCACTTCGCAGGCGTTGTCCCAGGAGCTGTTGTCGGGAGCGGTGTTGTTCGGCACAACCATATACCCGTCACCTTCATGGCCGGAAACCAGGGTGCTTTCTACCCAGACCACCTCGTCGGTACGCTGATTGAGTTCGGTATAATGCTCGGCTTCCATGACACAGACGCCGTTTTCTTCGATAAAAGTTCCCACGGTTGCGGATTCCAGGATAAACGTCGCCCGGGAATCCGGTGTAATCGCGTTTCCTGCTATGGAACGGTCTCCAATGTCGTTGGCCGTCAGGGTATAGGATACATCCGTCATCAGCGGACTGGTTGTCAGAATCACACTTTGAGAATCATCCTGCATGACCGCACCGTTTACCGAGGCAAAGTTATCGATCTCGTAGTTCGATATATCTTCACCGCTCGTACGGGTAATTTCTTCACTGAATTCGACCAGGACTTCATGATCATTTAAAGCAAAGACCGAGAGAATTTCGGGAGGTGTCAGGTCCGGGGTCACCACAAAGGACGCCGTTGCCGTCAAACTGGTATCGCTGCCGTCATCAAGAAAGGTGCGGACCGCCAACTCAAGAGTAGTATCGCCTTCAAGATAAAAGGGTGCCGAATAGAGAAAATCATCCGTGGTCGGAGTGCTGCCGTCGAGCGTATAGTAGAGCGATGCGTTGGAAGCGGAAGTAGCGCATGTTACCGTTACCGAATCGACAAAGGCGCCCCCCATGGGAATGATGCGTGGATTGATGGTATAAAAGTTTTCGATGGCCGCAAACCAGGTGGTGGCCATCTTCTCTTCGCCATTTTGATTTGGATGTAACCCGTCTTTATAATCACCGTCGGGAGCAACAACGTAATCGAGAGCATTGTACTGATCGACAATAATCACCGGCAACCGGGCGGTGCTCTGTGCGTTTCCATAGAAGGCAATGGAATCGTTCAACACTCTCACCCAATCGTCAAAATATGCCGGGATTATCTGCGCCAGGAATACAACCACATCCGGATTGACGCTTCGGAGGGTGTCGATAATGTCCATCAGTTCAAGCGAAGTCCTGTGGGCACAGGTCTCTGCGGTTTCTCCGGGGATATCGTTATCATGACCGATATCGTTGGTCCCCAGATGAATGAGGACCATGTCGGGCAGGGTTGCCCGTGCCTGATCACCGATCTCCGGCAGGACCTGACCGGCTTGAATTCCCCACTCTCCCTGATGGTCCTGATCGAAATCATAAGGGGAAGGACCATCCTTGGCGCCGTAATTGGTTCCGACAAGATCGACATCATAGCCGTTGTCGATGAGCAGATGCCACAAAAAGTAACGGTAGGTAGCATCCCCGCCGTCACCTTCGGTGATTGAATTGCCGATCGGCATGATCCTGGTTGATTGGGCATAACTGCCGAACTGAAGGCAAATTATTGCTGCAATCAGCTTAAAAAGAAAGGAATAATTTTTCTGTTGACAGGGCATTAATACCGGTGTGAAAAATGACTTTATACAAAAGGTTTTTATATTATTTAATAACGTATAATAAATCAGAATATAGTTGAAATCAATATATATTTATTACATTTCGGTTACATTCACGATACAGGACATTTAAGCGCTTAGCCCCCTTCTGATTCAAACCATTGAATATCTGAAACTTGGGCTTATTATATTGATTTTTGTAATTCCGGTGCGTGACGGAAGACAAGTTTTTGATTGATTGAATCGAAAGGAGTATTGCTCAAAGCCGTGGAGCTTCTGCATCATTTGAGAATGATGCAAAGGCGCCGTTGGCAAGCATGTAGTTCTGGTCGGAAGCTGGCGTCAGGACTTCTACCGCTATCATTACAAAGATTCTTTTGAGATTCCAGCAACCCGGACAATGGATGCCGACACCCTCATACCTCGCCGGATAAAGATAGAAAAGCCGGTCAACCTGTTCGAGGTATTTTAGAAGCGCGGATTTGTTCCGCAGAATAACTATCCGCAGCGTGGATGGACTTCTATTTGTTTAGTAAGCAGCAACGAATTCAACTGCTGGAATAATAACAATAATAAAACTGTGCGCCGGATTTTACAGTCACCAGTTTCAGGAAGGGCATTCCATGCCCTTAAACCCTGGTAGGAAAATGCTTGATTATAGGCTATGCGCAAAGAGCGCATAGGAAGAAAAGGGACGATCGGCTAGTCGAACTGCGCCGAATATAATTGACACTACCACACGCTATGCGACAGCAACGGTTTTTAGCGGGGTGTTTTTCGTTGATAATTAGTCCGAGAATAGCTTTCTTGATTGTGGTGGAAATTTGTGTCGCTTTCAGTGGCACAAGGCAAGGTCCCCGTGCGCTTTCATCGTTGTGCTACAAATTACAGCATTTATTCAATATGTAGCACACAACAAGTGTTGCTGAATATATTTTTGTTGTGCTACATATATTAATTATACTTATATTTGTAGCACAACAAGGATTTCTTATGGCCGTGATATTTCATGTACTCAAAGAAGAGTTCG
Source organism: Chitinivibrionales bacterium (assembly GCA_014729375.1). Classification (GTDB taxonomy): domain Bacteria; phylum Fibrobacterota; class Chitinivibrionia; order Chitinivibrionales; family WJKA01; genus WJKA01. The sequence goes on along the minus strand of WJKA01000177.1, from coordinate 1,187 downwards.
AGCGATTGCAGGAGACGGAAAGTGCCTATTCCAAGGCTATTGCCGACATGCCGCGAGGAACCCCGCGAGTGCAGCAACGCCGCAACAAAAAATATCTGTACCTGCAGTATCGCGATGGTGAACGGGTGGTTCATGATTACATCGGACCACAGGAAAGCGAAAAGGCTAAAGAAGTCCTTGAAAAAATCAAGCAGCGCCGCCGCTACGAAAAGCTGCTAAAAGAGACAAAATCGGCACTCAAGGAAGTACGAAAGGCGCTGCGTGGAAAAATTTGATTTACTGGTGAAAGTCCTCTCCGATTTGCAGGACGTGGGTATTCTCAAGCATCTGGTATTAGTCGGAAGCTGGTGTCAGGACTTCTACCGCTATCAGTTCGGTAACCCGCCGCAGATTCCGGCAACCAAGACCATGGATGCCGATATTCTCATTCCAAAACGGATGCCCAGAGTTGACCCGCCGGTCGATATCGTCGCTATCATGAAGAAAAACGATTTCATCTTCGAGATTGGGCCGCGGTCGGGCTTGTACAAGTTCAACCACCCGATGCTCAAGGTCGAGTTCCTTACCGACCCCGGGGCAAAACCGCACGAGGAGATACGCCGTTTTGAACAGTTGAATGTCACTGCACAGGAACTGCATTTTATGAGTCTGCCCCTGTCGTACAATTTCCCGCTAACCTACAAACATCTCACATTCAATATTCCTGAACCGGAAGCGTTCGCACTGCATAAACTCATCGTCTGTCAGCGTCGTATCAACAAGGAAAAAGCAGAGAAAGACCGGCTTACTGCTCAAGGAATGTTCCAGTTCATTCAAAATGACCCCAAGCGGGTCGAGCGATTGCATCAGATTTTCGGCGAAGTCTCCAAAGGATGGCAAAAACGTATCAGGGCGGCACTGGATAATACCCGTCTTGTTCTCCCGGAGTAATGGGAACTGATTTATTAAGCCCCCCCGGCACCCCCGGGTCGGACCAGGCAAAGCCCCATTCTCGTTTATCGGTCTTTTGCTGCTTTTTCACATAGCCGGAAGTGATTACCTAAACAACCCCTTTGAAGTGAAAGAAGAAAAGCCGACAGATATCATTTCCAGCTTGTGCGCGCAGTTCTTTCAACCCTTCGGCGCTCTTGAGCGTCTTGGCATGCGGTTCTCGCAACTCATAGCCGCATTCCCTGAGAAGCTGTATT
>WJKA01000176.1 GCA_014729375.1 Chitinivibrionales bacterium | reverse complement strand
GAATCCGGTCCCGCATTTATCGAAAGCAACGGACTGGGCGTCCTGTTGACGTGGGAGCCGGTTGATGATCCCCGCGTGTTTGCATACCGGATATTCCGGGGAGATACAAAGAAAAGCGCACGGGAAAATGAAATAGCCGTCGAATCCGCCGCTGCACGGTATTTTGTTTTTGATAAACAAAACCAGCCAAAACAAGGAGAGTGGTTCGGCGTGCAGGCGGTCGGCGTTGACGGCACCGGGGGGGCGATCAGGATATGTCAAAAATAAAATGGCAGAGCCTTGTGCGGCCCTGCCTTTGAAGCGAGTGGAGGGATATACAATAGGATGTCAGCATTACACCAGTATGCTGCGCATCCGGTTCAGGTGTGCTCTTTTATGTAAAATCTGATAAGCTCAAGCCTGTTTTCTCCGATTCTGGACCGGTCCTCACGATCAACGGATATTTCTATCCACGCAAGCGAGAGCATTGCCAGTGAAATAGTTATGAGTAAAATTATACTTGTGGGATGGATACATGAGAAATAAAGCCGGGAGCGCGACACGCAAAGCCATACTGCATGTATGCGAAAGCATTGAGGGTAATCGTCTTGGTACACAATTGCCGTCGATAAAGCAGCTTTCAAAGGATGCTGATGTGTCGCTTCAGACCATGTGGAAAGCAGTACAGATATTAAAAGAAAAGGGCCTTATTGAGAGTTCATATGCGAAGCGGCTTTTATTGCGTCCCCATGCCCGTGAAAATGCGAATGCTGTTGCATCGATGTTTGCGGAATCGGACCGGGGAGTTGTGCCGAGGAACCTGATGGTATGGGAGCAGGTTGCGGCCGATATCAAGCAGGCTGTCTTGACTGGTGTATATACCCCCGACGTACCGCTCCCATCGCTCAAAGAACTCAGAAATATTTACCATGTATCCTTTGTCACATTGAAAAAGGCGCTTGAGTCTTTGCGTGCCGAGGGAATGCTGTGCAGGTATGCCAAGACCTATGCCGTGGTGCCTGTTGGGACCGCTCACAAATTATCCCGCATTGTTTTCAGCACCATTTCGCTTAAATACCGCCGACTGACCCTGGGTACATTTACCGAAGAGTTTGTGAGGTCTCTGGAAAACGAGTGTGCGTCTGCCCGGGTAAAACTCGAGCATGTTTTGCTGCTGCGGGAAAATGAAAACCTGGTTCTGATCAATAACCGTCAGGAGGAGTGCTCGTTTCCGGATGATGATTCGATACTGGGATATGTGATACTGGTGTGTTATTCTCCTGATGAAGGGTATCAGCGCATTTTCCGTGCTGTATCGCATTGCAGAAAACCGGTGGCAGTACTTGACATTGTCGGTGGATGGCGTCTTCCGCAGTATTTACAGCGCAAGAATGTTCGTCTTTTTTCCGCCGCTACATCGGGCCAGTGCGGGAGTCTGGTTGCACGTTATTTGCTCCAAGCGGGGCATGCAAAAGCAGCGTATATTTCTCCATACCATCAGGCGCAATGGTCAAAAGAGCGGTTCAGGGCGGTCAATGAAACGTTTGAGACCGCAGGTTTGACAAATGCAGTAGGTCTATTCTGCTATGAAAATCCTCCGGTGATTGATTCATTTTATCAGAATATTGTGAATGAGAATGTGTGCTATGAAAAGCTGCTCGATTCATACCGGCAGTGGCGGACCGGGGCCCCTGCGTATTATCGGGGAATGCTGGACACCTGGTTCGAGCGCACACTGCCTGAGAACATTCTCTCGCGAATCGAATTCGATCATACCACGCGCGCATTGCTGGACAGGGTGATGAAAGAATCCGGTGCAACCGCGTGGATTGCCGCAAATGACCGGGTGGCGCTTATCGCACTTTCGTATCTTAAGGAAAAGGGGGCCAGGGTTCCGGAGGATATCAGTGTTATCGGATTTGATGACACCCTTGGTGCATTGAATAACAGCCTGACCAGTTTCAGTTTCAATATGCGCGAGGCCATGCATTTGATTTTCAATTTTATCGTTAACACGCGTTCGTTTGATCACCGGTCGGGGGCCCGCGCGATTGAAGTCGGCGGCAAGATTATTGAGCGCGCAACAGTGAAAACGCGGTAAGCAATTTTTTTTCAGAATAGCATATGGTTTCCGATAGATAAATTATCTTATCATAAAACGCTGCTGACGCCAGTTTGGCCGCTATTTCGGCCGGACCAGCGTTGTCGTGAACAAGGTCGATACAATGAAACAGATACGTTGTAGACGGTTTTCTGCGTGCATATTTGCAGTATCATTTTTTACAGCGGCCTTTTGTCAAACGCGAATCGCCTGTGTCGGAAACAGTATCACTGCAGGAAGCGGCCTTTCATATTCGCAGAAATGGCCGACCAGGCTCCAGGTCCTGCTTGGCAGCGATTATCTGATTAAAAACTGCGGGCATAGCATGCGCGCTGTGCTGAAAGAGAGTTATTATCCCTACTGGGAATCCGAATGGTTTGATACAACGTTTGCATTTTTGCCTGATACTGTTCTTCTGATGCTGGGTACAAACGACTGCAAAGAGAGAGACTGGGTATACAATGAAGATTTCAGAAGCGATTACAATGCATTACTCGATACACTCATGTCAATGGAGAGTAGCCCGCAGATTGTAATCATGCTCCCACCGCCCATTGCCCGGGACCAGTGGGACATGCTCAAGCTGGTGCTTGACACGGCAATTGTTCCGATAATCGCTGATATTGCACAGACCCGGGGGATTCCAGTCATTGACATTCACACGCTGTTTACCGGGCATGAGCAGGAGTGGCTTGCCGACGGGGTCCATCCCAACGATGAAGGTGCGATGTATATTGCCCAGGCTGCATACAGCAGTCTGACCGGAACATTTTCTGCGCGGTATACCAGTGCTACACAGAACCGGGGTATGGTGCAGAACCGGTTCCGGCGTTCTGTGGTTTTGTCAAATGACAATATGTATTTATTGCCGGCAAGTGTGCCTGTTCCCGCATTCAACCTCCTGGGAAAAAGATTTCAATCGAGCCAAACCTTCTTAAGGGCCGCGTCAATTTTCATTTTTAATACAAAGCCATGAGTGCAGTGCCAATGAAAATACCCGGCCTTTTCAGCTTTTTTCAGGCGCTATCCAGGTGCAGGGTATTATTTTTTACACTACAGGTAACTGTTCAGGTCCTTGTGGATGTTTTCAGCAGTCGTTGCGGCTTGCACCGGAATTGCCGGTTCGACAAACCCGGCAGTTACAAATAAGGAACATATTGTTTCACAGGATTTGAATTTATCAATTATTTCTGTTTCATATGGTGGTTACCTGCCTGCGGCATTATTTTTATTCACCGCCTTTTTAGGGGCAGGATTTATCAGGAGGGAGTTTTCGCATGGCGTACACTTTTCAGGATTTAAAACACAAAAAACTTGACGAACTCAAGGAAATCGCCAAAGGGATCGATCATGAAGCGGTTCAGGGGTATACGCAGCTTAACAAAGAGCATCTTGTCGAAGCGATCTGTACGGCACTTTCGATAGATATGCATGCGCATCATGAAGTAGTGGGGATCGACAAGGGAGCTGTAAAGGGGAAAATAAAGGAATTAAAGCAGAATCGTGATGAAGCGCTGACGGCTGGAGACCATTCCCGGCTCAAGGTTATACGGAGGAGAATTCATCATTTGAAGCGACGTATCCATAAAGCAACAGTATAGGATTACCGGCACGCTTTCAAGCTGGAAAGGAACGGAAAATGGGTTTTGTCCGCAGCACAGGAGTGCTTTGTGCGGTCATTTATTTCTGGACCCTGGTATATGTATGCCCTGCGCAGCCGACGTTCACCATTAAGAACCTGTCGAAAATTCCATCGTACGAGCGGTATGAGCTTGTCGGGAAAGGAACGACGGTTAATAAAATCCCTGTGGTGATTGAATACCGGGCAAAAAAGCGGGGTACTCCGGATGCCCGGTGGGAAATTTCCGGCTCCATGGAGCTTCCGAATACACGTATCGAGGAAGAGTATGTGATTTTGCATACCGACCTTCAGATAGAACGGTACAGACGCCGTCAGTCGTTCGAGCGAGGCGCGGTTGCTACCAAAGCTGAGCTGGATGTCGATGTTTCCAGTGATGATCCCGATGAATTCATAATCGGAACAATTCCCGGCCTGATGTATGTTCTCAGAACATATCCTTTCCATTCAGATAAGAAGCATTTCCGGGTCCGGACCGCACAGCAAACACGGGATGTACTGAATTTTAAAGTTGCTAATAAGGGTAAAAAAAAGCTGGATACAAAATATTTCGGCACGATTGAGGCGTTTCATCTTGAAGTCTCCCTGATGGTCCCCGTGGTGGGGGCGATAATACCCAAGCTGAATTATTATTTTCTTGATGATCCTCAGAAAACACTCATTGCCGTGGAGGGGATTATGCCGGCAACAGGAAAACGACTCGACGTGGAATTGAAGTCGTACGCGGTTGAATAATTGCCTGCACAGCAGGATACAAGGAAGGTGCTTATGTCAATACGGTTTAATGCAGATGAGATTTTCGAAATCGCAATAAAAATTGAAAACAACGGTTACTTATTTTACAAACGCGCAGGCGAAATTCAGGATGATGATTCATACCGGGCGTTTTTCAACGACCTTGCATCAATGGAAGTCGAGCATAAAAAAATATTTTCCGATATGCAAAAAAAATTGACCAGTGAACAGAATGCAGATGTAATCGATCCGCAGGGGGAGGCTGCACAGTATCTGCACTACCTTGCCGATTCGCATGGTGGTGAAGGGACCCCGCTGGATGCCGTTGAGCTCGATGAATCCGTTTCTGTAAGGGAGATAGTCCGAAAAGCCGTCGAAATGGAAAAAGTTTCGATTTTGTATTACAGCGGGCTTAAAGAGATGGTCCCGCAATCGCTCGGAAAAGACCTTGTCGATAGAATTATCACCGAAGAACGCCGTCACGTAGCGCAGCTTTCACAGGTTTTACGGGAAATGCCTTCGTAGGACGGCTTTGAGCGCGATCTCATGAAAAAAAACTTACTGTTGCTTCTGTTGCTTAATGTTATGGCGGCCCTTTTTATGCCACGCGCTGTTCAGGCGCAGGAAAGCATTCCTGCTGATTCGCAAAGCATTCTCATTGCTCATGCGAAAAGCGGACTGGAGTACAATGTTGCCGAACTGATAAAAAAAGAGTATCAAACCCGTGGTTACCGAATCAGAATTTCTGATATTGCACTGGTGCACAAGCAGGAAATCGATACGTACAGTGTGGTTATCCTGTTCAGCGCGGTCAGGGAAAACGAACTGAACCGGTCAAGCAGAAAACTAATGCAGACACTGGCCGGTAAAGACAGGGAAGACCGTCCGGTGTTGTTCATCAGTACGATTGCAGGTGAAAACCGGCTTGAGAAAAAAAATACGGTCGATGCTGTTTCGGCTGCCAGCGATATGATCAGTGCACAGCCTGTTGCCGGGAAAATAATCGGGCGAATAGACAGGCTGCTGGAACAGAAAACAGAGGAGGTTGAGCAATGAGATCAGAATTCTATGCCCCATGCTGGATTTTGTTGGCTGCACTTTGTTGTTTTTCGCAATCCGACTCAACCGGTGACACCACAGTGACCGCCACGAACCAGCGGTATCCATTTGAATGCAGAAGTCTCGACACGGAACCATCAAATGCAAAAATCACCGTAAACGGCGACAGTATCTATTTCAGGCTTTTTTATGTTGATATGGCCTGCTCCAATTACGAGTATGGATTCAGTCGTGATGAAAAGCTGCTTATTATCAAACGAAGTTCTGAAAATGATCTTGATTGTGATGAGGAAGAGCAGCGTATGTACGGGGTTGAAGGTTCGGTAATAGAAATCCCCGAAGGGAAATATATTTTGCAATTGGAAAGTGAGTATATGGGAGCAAAGGGAATCTTGTTCCGTCAGGCAATACAGGTTAATTAAATTGGAGCTGATCCGGAATTTGAAATTCGGGAAAACGTATAAAACTTTTCATGTATCATGTGCACAAGAAAGGTATTACCTATGAAAAATCTGGCAATTGCGTTATGCGCAGCAGCAGTGCTCGGGTGTGCGGGGAGTTCGGGTTCCATTGATTTTTCGCACTATGATAAAAACAATGTAATGTCGGATTTTGAGCGGGAACGGGCGACCGCAAATATTTTTATCACGACCGAGCCACCCGGGGCCGACATTTTCATGGATGACAAATATGTCGGCGAGGCCAACAAGGAAGTTGTCAACGTATTACCCGGAAAACGGGTTATTACGCTTATCAACGATGAATATTACTTTCAGGACACATTGGTTTTCCAGCCCGGCAGCAACGGTCCGCGCGAAATTATCCTCAAGAAGAAATGAAAAAGTGCGGTAATTACTCAGGCCTATATGGAAAGCTTGGACCGTCATGCCGGCGAACCCGGACCTGGCCGGGGCAGGCCGCAGCGTATTGACATCATAGAATTATCACAGAGTGCACAAACAAAAAAGCCCGTCCGTTCAGCT
>WJKA01000175.1 GCA_014729375.1 Chitinivibrionales bacterium | reverse complement strand
CCGGTAGCCGCGCTGTCTCCGGGGAGCGCGATTTTCCGGACCCGGTGCACTCTCGCGTTCTTCGCGGCCACTCCGGGCAGTGCTTTCACCCTGCGGAGAGGACTCAGGCCGGTCGGTTCCATACGAGCGTGAGCGCGGCCCGCGACGCTGACCTGAAGGACCCGGTTCGGGTTCATCTCCCCCGGGGCCGCGGTAATAATCGCGAGGCGGATAGTAATACTGGTAGTAGTCCCGGTAGTGACGACAATAACCCGTGTACGGATCGTAGTAATAAAACGGCGGACAATGAAAATCGCGCATGAAAAGCCGCTCCCGGATCCACCACGGCGCATTGACATGGAGGTGAAACCGGTAGTCTGAATAGGAATCGAAACAACGAAGCTCCGGGAATCCGAGAAAGTCACGGGTCCAGAAACAGTACTCCGGACGGTCTTCGGCAATGATATACCTGCGAACGCGTTCGGATTCGGCGCCCTGATCGGGAATTTCCCGCAGTGTGGTGTACCAGGTGGTGTCAAAAATCGTATCGCTGTTTTCAACCACTGTATCGACAATGATATAAAAAGTGTCGGTATCTGCGGTATCTATCTTTTCGATTTGATCAAGCCTGGATGAAGCGGTCTCGGGTTGCCGCGATTGCGGTACTGTCCGGAGCTGCGTGTAACAGCCTGCAAAAAATACACAACCGCTTATCAGCGCAGTGATTAAAAAGCGTGGGTTCATGGTTAGTTCCTTGCTGTTCTGCATTCAGGAAAGGACCCGTTGTACCCGCGGGAGCGTCTGTGCTGCCCGCGGGCACCGGGACCAGTAGAGGCACATCAGCCCTTGACTTCGATCTTTTTGCTCTCAGGCGCTGTTTGCGAGGTCTTCGTGAGTGTAAGCTCAAGCACGCCGTTTTTGAATGACGCATCGACATTGTCCCTGTCGACATTATCGGGAAGAGTAAAAGAGCGGCTGAATGAGCCATAGCTGCGTTCCAGATGGCTGTACGCGCCTTCATCGGCTTTTGACTCTTCTTTTTTCTCCCCTTTTATTGTAAGAATATCGCCTGAGACCGAAATATCGATATCCTTTCTGTCAACACCGGGAATGTCGGCACGGATAGTATAGGTGTCTTTGCCTTCGACAATATCCATACTCGGCCACATCCGTCCGGTAATGTCACGATTTGACATGCTGAAAAAAGGATCGGAGAAAAAATCACTCATCATATCACTGAGTGTGGGCATGGACCTTTCGCGCCGTAAGATTGTAGGAAGTAGTGCCATAGGGGCCTCCTTTCGTTTGAGTGGTAGATTTTTATTGCCTCCGCGGAAGACAACCGGTTTTTGCAGACAGCTATCTGCTTGTATGCTTACGTATTTTTGCAAAATCCATGCCAGTTGTGAGATTTGTCCCGGTACAGGGGGATGGTTTTATCGTTGCCCAACGGCACATTCAAATCGTATGCAGTACTGGCATGCAGCAAAAATCCACTGATGCAGAAAAGATGTCTACCGGCTTTGCTTTTGCATTTTTACAAAAGATTTTTGCAAAAATAAAAGGACGGTCATCTGGAAGAAAAAGAATATGTACTCGCTGTATTCTTTATGCAACCCGCCCCGGCCCTTACTGATAATATCGTCTGTTTTTTTGGCATGTTAATTGCAGCTTTAAAAGTATAACAGCACACGGCAGGCCGGGCACAAGCACGGTATCCTCTCGGTCGTATTCCTGAAGCTGTTGCGCAAGGGTTTTCCCGGCCGCACGACGGGGTCACTGAACCGTCGGACCATAATTCCTCCCCCTTTTCCGTATCTCACGGGGTACCGGAATTGCAACACCGACAAAATCTTTACCCATGTACGCTTCCGCATTTTCCCAGTCGAGATTACCGGTCAGATTAACACTGTTCGAAAACCCTGTCTCAAGCTGCTGGTTTCCCAGCCCTTTTATTTTCTTCCTGGCGGAGCGGGTGCCTTCAATGTAAAGAGTGTTCCCCGCATGAGTGATATTCAGGTCTTTCTTTTTGACACCGGGTATTTTGCCGGCGATCCAGACATACCCGTCTCTCTCACCCCCTGAAAAGGCCGGCATTTCATTGTCCGCTTTACCATTACCAACATTCTTTGAGATCATTTCGGGCACCGACGCCCACGGGAAGCGTTTGCGAGTCTGCTTACTTCTTTTTAACACTTCTTTATGACCTGCCCGGCTCCAGGGCAGCGGAAGCTCATTATGCCGCTTCCCCATCGTAAACCGGGGCCCTTCAAAACGTTGATTAACAAAATTTGCATTCATTGTATTCCCTCCTCCTGGTTGAAAAAATAAAACATTACTGGTGCCACAACTGGCGTAAGTCGACAGGTAGTAATTCCCTGATCTCCTGCGCTTCACCTGAAGATATTTCGCTGTTCATGACAGCGATAACCGCGTGCGCGGCAATTTCAGGGTCTATCGAGGGGTCATTGCCGATTTCATTCCGGACCCGCTGAAGAAACGCTTCTTTAGTGCGGAATTTAACGGGAATTTCCGCGGGGCGCCAGCTTTCATAAAAAATCCCCCGGGTCAGCATGGGAAGCTGCGAGCTCAAATGCGCCCCTTCATCGACCGTAAGCCTGTCTCTCAATGCATGAAGCACTGCGCGAAGGGCCTTATACGCCTTCTGACGATCTTTCCAGCCGGTTTTTTTCATAATCTCTTTCAGCCAGATTTCGCTTTTCTGCACTGTGGTATCAAACGTATCAAGCCCGGTCATGGCCATAACGACCTCCTTTCAATAGATAAGTATCCCGCTTTAGCTCTGGTAATACTAACCGCAAGGAATGTGCCAATCCTTCTTGAAGGGCACATTGCCAGGGAAAGGAGAGCAAGACCTTGAATGCTGTACCATAAAGGCAAATCAAGCTTATTGGGAGGATAAATAACCCGGCAGATCAGAAATGTTTCAGTCGGATATTAATCGATTTTCTGCCTGAGGCGTTTTTTTTCCGCGTGCTGCTTTTTCTGCCTGAGGCGCTTTTCTTTTGCGGCTTCTGGTGGCGACGTTTTCTTGCGGGGCTTGACCGGCGCGCTTGCCCGGCGGATACAGGCAATCAGGCGGTCCAGTGCGGCCTTCCTGTTTTTTAGTTGACTGCGATGCTCGTGCGAGTCGATACGAAGTTCTCCCGATGAACTGATAGAACCGGGGAAAAGCCTGTGCATGCGCGCGCGTACGTGTCGGGGTAGTGAAGGAGAATTATCCAGATCAAATACGAGCTGTACACCGGTTGAGGAGGTATTGACATGCTGTCCACCCGGGCCGGGTGAACGAATAAAGCGCCAGCGAATCTCGTCGTCGTCAAGATGGATTCTGTCTGTTACCTTTATCATACAATCGATTGCCTTTACAGATACCGGCATTGTATCACAATTGCGAATATGTTTTCACGGACTTTTTTTATCCTGCCTTCGCTGCCCGCTCGCCGTCGCGTAGCCACGCCATGGCGGAGCAGTAATCAGTCGAATACACCCGGTATTCGCCGTGTGCACGCCCCATTAGGGACCAAAGCAGGTCCATGGAAACCCACTCGCATATACGAAACCGTGCGCTTACGTGTATGGCACGTTATTTGAGTATAATAAATGCTCAATAATTTTGATAGTATGTTCCATTTTTACAAGGAGGCGTGTATGCTGGCTGAATTAAGCTTCATTCCTGTCAATGGAAAAACCCGTATGAGTGACGATATAGCTGAAGCAATAAAGATAATCGCACAATCCGGCCTTTCCTATCGTTTGACACCGGCGGCAACCTGCATTGAAGGCGAGTGGGGACCGGTAATGCAGGTGATCGGCAGGGCCAGACAGAAGATGCTTGAGAAAAACAGCCATTTAATAACAATTCTCAAGACTGAGGATGAAAATGGCGATACCAATAAGCTTGCATCAAATGTCGATTCAATCAATGCAAAACTGGGCCCCGATTATACCGCATATACAGGGGCCGGCGGTTCAACAATGAAAGCACGACCGCCGGAATCGCTGGTAACACCGAAAGTATAGCCGCTGCTTTTTTTCCCGGAACCGGTAATAATTTTCCCGGAAATGACAACATACGGAAGGACTGAAGAAATTACAATCGGAAATGAGCACGAGCCCCCCGGATCCCAGGCATATTTATAGACGGACCTGCCAGAGTGGTATGCATTTTGCGTTTCCCGGGATAGAAACCTTTTCTGACAAAACAGGATTGAATATGAAATCGCGTGAGAATTTACTCCAGGTATTGTTTGATTTTGAAAATCGTATTGATGAAATGTTTAAAGAGCTTGTTCATGATCGATGGGCCGGGATGGATGCCGTTCTCTGGGAGCCGCATGTCGATGTAATTGAGACGGCCGGCGAGGTAATTGTTTTGATGGATATACCAGGAATAGATCCCGGCAAGGTGACCGTACAGCAGCACGGGCATGTGCTTGAGGTTTACGGTTCGCGAACCCAGGAGTCCGGGCGGACCTCGTTTCGTCATCTGGCGGAGCGAAAACACGGGCCGTTTAAGCGAAGGATTGAGCTTGATGAACATAATGAATATGGTCGCATGCGCAGGGAATACCGCAACGGTGTTCTGGCGCTGGAAATAGAAAAAGAACATACTGATACTACCACAGAGGAAATGTAAGGGAGAATGAAATGGGAGAAAACAATCGAGCACAGGAATTATCGCCCGAAAAACTTGATATCAACATGCCGTATGACGAGCCGTCATTCTCGACCACCGGCGAACTCACGCCGCTCAAGGAAATAGTCGGGCAGCCGCGCGCGGTCAAAGCTCTGGAGCTCGGTCTGGGAGTCGATGACTCCGGTTATAATATTTATGCTTCAGGAATAAGCGGCCTGGGCAAGCGTACAATGCTGCAGAAAATTCTTGAAGAGAAGGCCGTGCAGCGACCGGTCCCCGCCGACTGGATTTATGTCAATAATTTCGACCAGCAGGAGCGGCCGATCGCAATAGAAATCGCTTCCGGCAAGGCCCGTGAGCTGGGCAGGGACCTTAAAGAGCTTATCGCACAATTGAAAGAAGAACTTCCGAAAGCATTTCAGCAGGAGGATTTCAATAAAGAAAAGAAACGCCTTAATCAGAATTACCGGAAGCAAACCCGGGAGCTTTTCGGAGAACTGGAAAAAATTGCCGATGAAGCCGGATTTGCGGTTG
>WJKA01000174.1 GCA_014729375.1 Chitinivibrionales bacterium | reverse complement strand
GCTTTGAATTGCGGTTCGTCAAAGCAGGGAAATGCCCTGCGCGCATACGGCGCTTCAAATTGCGTTGTTGCCAGAAATGCATCAGTGCCTGTTTTATCAGTATAGCGGCTTCGATACAGCCCGGAAAGGTCATCGGCAAGTTGTCCCGAAAAACTGATGCGCAGCATATATGTCCCGGTTGGAAATGGCTGGTCGGCGGTAATATGCAGCCCATCACCGACCAGACTGAACGAAACCGGGACCTCACGCTCACCATGCAGCAGCGTGAGACTTGAAATGACAAGTTTTTCGCAGTGAAGGCGGAGTAGAGAACAGGATGCGGAAACAGCTATCTGCGTTTCAACGCTGCCGTCAAATGAAAAGTTGTTAAAATCAATACTGTAGTGCAACGTGTAGCTCTGGGGCCGTACTTCAGGCGACAATCGATCGGACATAGGTTCCTTCTTGATATTGGTTCATAGAAAGCTTTTCAGGGTACGATCTAAATAAATATCTTCCCGACCTGAAATACAACAGTAGCGGTGCTACGGGCAAAGATAGTCTGATATCCTGGTTTAAAACCGGGGCGTTTTCAGCTTCTTTCATGCTGCTACCTCTGTGTACCAGGAAGATTTTCGGTGTCAAAAGAATACAAACCCGAATGGATTTCGGTGAGTATTTTGTTGTTTTCAGCCATGCTGTTGTCTGTATATCAAACCGGAGTGTCTGGAAAATCTACGTTAAGGGTAACGCAAAAGGTTATTTTATTATTTGATAGAGCATTCCAGACCTGTTTGGAATAAATTGAAATACTGAATGTATTGCTCTTTGGATTATTCATGCGCGGGTGTTTCACGGCACCAGGAATGAAGAGTTTGTACAACTCCAGTAAGCGAGGTAAAGATGAGCAATAAGATTGCATTGATAACGGGTGGATTGCGGGGGATCGGGCTTGGCATAACCAGGAGCCTTGTGGCTGAGGGGTATTCTGTTGCTGCATGCGGCGTCCGGAAGCCGGACTCGGTTTCTCCGGTTGTGGAAAGCCTTGAAAATGACGGTGCCGAAATTCTGTATACGCGGGCCGACATTTCAGATTCTTCCGACAGACGGAATTTTGTTGATTCTGTAAAGAATCGGTTCGGGCGCTGCGATGTTCTGGTGAACAATGCCGGCGTTGCCCCGCTTGTGCGCGCGGATATTCTTGAGGCTACTGAAGAGAGTTTTGAGCGTGTGATGAAAATTAACCTTCAGGGCCCCTATTTTCTTACTCAATGCGTTGCACAATGGATGATTGAGCAGAAAAAGGCGATCGATGGATATGAGGGGTGCATAATTAATATTTCATCGATTTCAGCGACCGTTGCATCACCGAGCAGAGGCGAGTATTGCATATCAAAGGCCGGTATCGGTATGGCAACACTGCTCTGGGCCACGCGACTTGGAGAATTCGGGATCCCGGTATATGAAATCCGCCCGGGGTTGATACAAACCGACATGACTGTGAAGGTGCGGGATAAATACGACAAACTCATTGGTGAAGGGCTGTGTGTGCAGCCGCGATGGGGATTTCCCGAAGATGTCGGCAAGGCCGCGGCATCGCTTGTGCGCGGCGATTTTCCGTATTCCACCGGGCAGGTGATTATGATTGATGGTGGAATGACGATTGGACGGCTTTGATACAGGGCGCCCGAATACAGAAATTAAGCTACCAGTAAAGGAGGCAGTATGCCGCAATTCGACCGCCTGGCGGTTTACAATACCATGCTTTCCAACGGCCTTGTGCCGCTGTTTTACAATGACGATCCTGAGATCGGGAAAGATGTTGTTTCGGCTGTGCATGATGCCGGAGGGTCATTTCTGGAGTTTACCGTTCGTGGCAGCAAGGCACTTCCAGTGTTCGACCAGCTTGTTTCACATTGTGAATCGCAATCAATTCCGGTTATTCTCGGCGTTGGTTCTGTTGTCGATGAATCCACGGCGTCATTGTACCTTGCTCACGGCGCGAACTTTATTGTCAGCCCGGTCCTGGTCCCCGGAATAGCACGCATGTGCAACCGCCGGAAAGTGGCGTATTTTCCCGGCGCAGGGAGTCTGAATGAGATTTCTACGGCTGAGGAGCTCGGGGCGGAGATTGTCAAGATATTTCCCGCTAATCTTATGGGCGGTCCCGCATTTATCAAGACAGTCAAAGCGCCCATGCCGTGGGTCAGGCTGATGCCGACCGGTGGTGTGGATTCTACAGCGGAAAATGTTTCGGAGTGGATCCGGGCGGGCGCGGCATGCCTTGGAATGGGAAGCAAGCTTATCAAAAAAGAGTATCTCGAATCAAAAAATTATTCGGCAATCGGGGAAACTGTCCGCAATGTTCTTCACTGGATACAACAGGCGCGAAAGTAGGCGAGCATGAAAACAGGACCAATTGTTGCCAGAGATGTTCATCGAAGGTTTCATGTCAGGGATACCGGCGATTTAAAACGGGAGCTTGACCGGCTCGGTCTCGAACTGCCGGTTGACTCTGATATGTCAACATTTTCCGGCCCGGTGAAATCAAAAGAAATCACGTTTCCCAACCGTTTTGTTGCTCAGCCCATGGAGGGATTTGATTCTGGTCCCGATGGGTCTCCGGGTGAATTGAGTTTCCGGCGATATCATCGGTATGCCCGAGGCGGATTCGGTTTAATCTGGGGTGAAGCTACAGCAGTGCTTCATGAGGCGCGCTCCAATCCCTGCCAGCTTTTTCTTAATTCCCGCAGCGTTGATGCGTTTTCGCGGCTCGTTGAATCCACCCGGAATACGGCCGGGAAAGAGCATGGGTGGAACCCGGTTATGGTTTTGCAGCTAACGCACTCCGGGCGATACAGCAAGCCCGACGGTATTCCGAAATCGATAATTGCTCATCACAGCAAAATCCTCGACCCGAAACACAATTTGCCGGGTGATTACCCGCTGGTTTCCGACGAGTATCTTGACAGACTTCAGGACACCTTCGTTGATGCGGCGAAACTGGCCGCACAGGCCGGTTTTGATGGTGTTGATATCAAGAGCTGTCACCGGTATCTTGTATCAGAACTGCTTGCATCGCATACACGTGAGGGCAAATACGGCGGCTCGTATGAAAACAGGACCCGGTTTGTCCGCGAAACCATGGCGCGGGTCAATGATGAAGTGCCTGGTATTTTTGTCACCACAAGAATGAACGCATACGACGCCATCGAATATCCGTACGGATGGGGTGTTGATAAGGACGATTTTCATGTGCCCGATCCTGCGGAGCCGCAGGCACTGGCTCGGGACCTCGAATCGCTCGGGATACCGGTCTTAAATGTGACTGTCGGTAATCCGTATTTTAACCCGCATGTAAACAGACCATACGATTTTACAATCCAGGGCATGGAACCGTATCAGGAAGACCCGCTGTACGGTGTGCACCGGTTTATTTCGATTACGCGGATGGTCCAGGAAGCAATTCCGGCTGTCCCGGTGATTGCTTCAGGCTATTCCTGGCTTCGGCATCTTATACCCGATGTTGCATCGGGCGTGATCAAAACCGGAGGAGCATCACTGCTCGGGTTCGGCCGCTCGGCTTTTGCCTATCCCGATGCCCCGGTTGATATTATGCGGGATGGAAAAATGGACCCGGCCAAATGCTGCATTACCTGCTCGGCATGCACGCAGATCATGCGTGATGGCGGTCATACGGGGTGTGTCATACGCGACAGTGAGGTGTACGGGCCGGAATATCGCAAAGCCCGTCGCTACGCACTGGACCGTCTCAAGGAAGCTGCGCTGCGATGCCGGGAGTGTGAAACGCCGACCTGCAGCAACGGGTGTCCCGCGCATGTGCATGTTCCTGCATTTGTCAAGGCGTTCGCCGACGATGATATCCCGCGGGCATATCAGATTCTCAAAGACAATAATGTTCTTCCGGAGCTGTGCGCGTACGTCTGTCCCGCCGAGGTTCAGTGTGAAGGCAATTGTATCGAGTCAATACTCTGCGGAGAGCCGGTTCCGATTCGAGATATTCAGATGGCCGTGTGCCGGCTGGCCCGCCGGAAGAAATTGACCGGTTTGAAACTTCCGGAAAAAATGAGCGGCAAAAAAGTTGCACTAGTCGGCGGCGGTCCTGCAGGCGTTGCCGCGGCAATAGCCCTGCTGGAAAAAGGGCATGAGGTTACCATTTACGAAAAAGAAAAAGAGCTGGGCGGCACGCCTGATACGATTATCCCGTCACAACGGTATACCGACTCCGGTAAAGAAATTGAAGCAATACTTGGACCGGTCGGGGAACAAAATGCACTGGAAATTAAAACAGGTGCTGTGCTTGGCCGCACGATCAGGCTTCACAACATAATAAAAGAGCACGATGCAGTCCTGCTGGCAATGGGATTGAGCAAATCGGCACGTATCGGTCATGCGGAAGGTGTTGTTGATGCACTGTCGTTTTTAGGTGAAATAAAGCGGGGAGAGCGGAGCACGGTCCCACCGCAGGTGGCCGTCCTTGGCGGAGGCAGCACAGCCATGGATGCAGGCACAACCGCGATTGCGCTCGGGGCAAAAGATGTATATCTTGTGTATCGCCGTTCATTCAACCAGATGCCGGCCTGGCCCGCGGAGCGTGATTCTTTCCTTGCAAAAGGCGGCCATATTCTGGTCCTTACTCAGCCGGTGGGGTATGCGACCGATGAGAGCGGCAGGCTGACCGGACTTCGAACCGCGCGAACGGTCCCGGGGCCTCCCGATGACTCAGGCAGACCGCGGCCGGAAGTGCTGGAAAATTCGGAAAGCATACTGCCGGTGGACCTGGTGATCGAGGCACTGGGGCAGAAAATCGATCCTGCTGTTCTGGATGCGCTCGATGGTATCCAGACGTCAAAACAGGGGTTGATAACAACCCGCAACGGCTCGTCGGAAACCAGTGTGGATGGTATTTTTGCAGCAGGTGACTGCATCAGCGGGGGGACCACTGTTGTGCAGAGTGTTGCTGAAGGCATGCGCGCGGCGGCAGAAATCGACCGCTATCTGCATAAAAAATAAACCGTTACAGAACACACGTTACTACAGGAGAATTGCATGAAAAAATACCGGCTGACCTCTCTTCCCGACAATCGTGAAGGACATTTTCTCAAAGGAATCATTCCCGGCAATCATATTAACGGCGGAGGAATGGGATTCAAAAAACCCGGTCAGCGGACACATTCGTTTGACGGTCCTGAGGGGAGGGACTGGCATGTGCATGATGATGAGTATGAAGTGTTTGTTATTCTCGGGGGTAAGGCAGTGCTTGAAGTCAAGGGCGAGAAACATCCGATGGTTACCGGTGATGTATTCGTTGTTGAGCCGGGGGAGGACCATCATCTGGTCGCCGATGCGGAAGACCCGTGTGTCAACCTGTTTCTTCATGCAGGCAACAGCCGGAGCGAGGTCCAGGAAGGATAGATATGGCAAAGCAGATATCGGTCGGCCTGGCCGGCCTGGGGGGCTACAGCAATTTTTTCCTTTCCGCACTTCTGGACAACATGCCCGGAAATGTGCAATTTGCCGGTGCGATCAGCAGAAATCCACAGCGGTGCGCGCGTCTTGAAGATCTCAATAAAAGAGGCGTAAAACTCTTTACCTCGCTTGAAGAGTTCTACAATGATCTCACAGTCGACCTGATGATCATACCTTCGCCGATCCAATACCATGTTCCCCACACCTGTGTTGCTCTTGAAAATGGAAGTCATGTGCTGTGTGAGAAACCGGTTTGCGGGCTTGTGCAGGAAATCGAAACAATGAAAAACGCCCGGGAAACTGCCGGAAAGCTGGTTGCAATTGGCTATCAGTGGTCGTTCAGTCGCGCGATTCAGGCGCTGAAAAAAGATGTTCTTGCCGGGGTATTCGGCGCGCCCAGGGTGTTTAAAAGCTTTGTGCTCTGGCCCCGGCCCGATAAATATTATCATCGCAATAACTGGGCGGGAAAGCTGCAGGACCCCAGCGGCAACTGGGTTCTTGACAGCCCGGTGCATAATGCAACCGCACATTTCCTTCATAATTCACTCTATGTTCTGGGTGACCGGACCGACAGGAGCGCTGTGCCGGAAAGCATTGAAATCGAAGCATTCCGCGCGTATCCGATTGAGAATTACGATACCGGGGTTGTGCGATGTATCACCGATACCGGCGTGACTGTGCTACACTATGCATCACACGCGACAAAAGAGCGGATCGAGCCGATTTTTGAATTCCGGTTCGAAAATGCCGTTGTCTCTTTTGCCGATGGAAAACAGGAGATTATCGCACGGTTTTCGGACGGTTCAACCAGAGCGTACGGTTCGCCCATGGATGATCCCCATGAAAAAATCCGGCAGACTATCGATGCCGTGCTCAACGATAAGCCGACACTGTGCGGTATTGAAGCCGCTACTCCTCTCACTCTCTGTGTCAATGGAGGGCAGGAATCAATCACGGAAATTGCCGATTTTCCCCCTGATATTATCGAAAAAAAACCGGAGAACGACACGTTTTTCCTGGCGGTAAAAGGATTGAAAGAGATGCTCGACGGGTGCTATAAAGCAGGCGTTATGCCCTCTGAACGAGGATATGCTCTTGCCCGCAAAGCAGATCCGGTTTCGCTTGTCGGCTATTCATCGTATCCGCAAATCCGCTGATGAAGATGGTGAAGAGCTTGAATGTGAATCGGGTCCGGCAGACAGCTTTGCTGAGATCGCCGGTTATATCAATGTTAGTGTACTGTATCGCAAATACAAATATGTTTCCACAGGCTTTTTTCATCCCTGTCTTCGTTGCTCACTCGCCGTCGCGTGGCCACGCTATGGCGGAGCAGGATCAGTTGAATACACCCGGTATTCGCCATCTTCGCGTCTCAACAGGCACGAAAACAGCTCCACGGAAACACACACGTATTTGCGATACAGTACACT
>WJKA01000173.1 GCA_014729375.1 Chitinivibrionales bacterium | reverse complement strand
GTGTATGCACCGTTCATATTGTTAGTACGGGTCTTAATTGTTTTGTTGTTTGTGGCGTCAACTGTATAGGAAAATGAAATATCAAACCCTGCGTTGCCTCCGCTTACTGTGCCGTATTGATCAGTGAGCCTGTTTAGGCTGTCATACTCTGTGTAAAAGTCATGGGCTTCTTCATTTCTGGTCTGGATAACGTTGCCCATAGGGTCATACCATCTCCTGCGTACTGTACCGTCGGGATTATATATGTGCGTTACCCGTCCGTCCTCATTATACCACATCTCTGTCACTGCGTATGTTCCGGTTTCCGGATCACCGTTGATCAGCCTCTTTTCCTTGGTCCTTCTGCCTTCAGAGTCATATTCGTATCGTACTAATGAGAGTATGCGCTGCTGTGTATCGTTTGACACACTTGAAACTTTCCTCTGGCTCATTCTGCCTGAAGAATCGTATGTGTAGGACGTGCGTTTGCGTATGCTGTCTGCTGTGCCGCCTCTTACGTAGTACTCCTCTGTGTAATCGAGTTGATCTGTAGTGGTTTTGAATATTTTCTCTGTAACGTTCCATACCCCCTCTGTATCCGGGTCAGGATTTACCACAGACGATTCAGCAAGCCTTAGAGTTTTTACTCTGCGTCCGGAACCGTCATATTCATGCACAATAGTGGAATCTCTGTCCTCTAAGCGTACAAGCTGGAGTGTGCTGTTGTTAAACGTGTAGGTCGTTGTGCTGTGTACTGTGCCCAGAGGTGCCTGTGTTGTCTCTTCTGTTTTTTGACCATACTCATTGTAATCATAACACGTATAAATCGGATCCTCTGCAGGATAGATATCATTGCCGGTAGGACAGTATCTGTTTGTTTCGTGCTTTATAAGCCCTGTCCTGCCTATAGGGTCATCCAGTGCCTGTTTTGCTTCTATAAAGTCTGCTTTGAGCTGCGGGTCCTGTGGTACATCCTCACACTCATCATAATAGGTTATCTCTTTTATGGTACCGTCTGGATAATCTATCCGGGTAAGCTTGTCCATCTCATCATAGGTGAAACTGATTGTCCTGCCTGCATAGTCTGTTACTTCTGTTACCAACCCACCACTGTTGTGAGTTATTGATATAGTATCAAATTCTGCATCAGGAAGGGTTACACTTGAAATATAATTGTTTGCGTCATAATCATATGAATAGGTGTTGCCGTTTCTATCTGTGTATGTCTTGACCATCCCCTTTTTCTGGCCGGTTTCATAGTAGGTCCACTCTTCATAGGAAGCATCCGCATACTCTTTCTTCCACATCCGTGCCTGCAGTGGTGTTACGGTTGCTTCTTCATCTGTTGGCCTCCATATGCCGTTCTGATCAGGATGCTCTTCAAAGGATACGCCACTGCCTGTTTTATTAAAATTATAGTAATACGTGGTCGTATTGCCTTCTCTGTCTGTTTCTGAATGCGTTAAGATCCTTTTTTGGTAGTGATATGGGTCATTATCATAGGTACAGGTATGATTTGGTGTGAACTGGCCGTCATGATCGTCATGATAATGATAGGGGGTATAACTGCTGCCAAAATCGACCAGTATCCATTTGTAGTAGTTCGTGTATGAGGAACTCCCGTCCTGATAATCTGTACGTACTACATGAAGTCCGTCTTCGCGGTCTACACTGTCATAATGAAAATGCATGCTCCTGCCGTCCTCATACTCAAGGTCGCTCATCTGCGGGCCGGGATACGTGTTGTCACTTGAACTGTTCCGGTTGTCTGAATACCCGTCCATAAAACCGGTGTCTGAACTGTATGTCCAGTTCTGCTCATACCCGTTTGCCTGGGTCAGCCGTATGTGGCTGTCTGACCCTACATGCTCCCGTATCTCTTTGTCTATCCAGGTACTGTTCACAAATACCTCCATGCCTTCATAGATCCCGCCGTTTCCTGAGTATGAATCAGGTTCTCCGTCGTCGTCCGTATCTACCATCTCTCCGATAAAGTAGCGGGCTTTGGGATTTGTTAACAGATGGGAGTCCATGAACTCAAAATAGGGCCTGTCATCTTCATTTATGCCGGTGTCATACACACCCCATGTCCCGTCCGGGTATTCTGCCAGTGCCATGATCCATTTGCCAAGGTCACCCTCTCCTGAATCAAGCATATGACTGTAATGGATCGTCTTCTCATCATCGGTTCCCGGGAAAATGGTCAGTGCGGTTACCCGTTTGTAACCGTCACTGAACTCTGTGTAGGCCAGGTCTATTTCACGTACAGCAGTATCCGACCCCGGGGGATATTCTTTTATCGTATCTACGTAATACTTTCCTTCACCTGCTGCATACTCATCATAAAAATAGGTGAATTTTATGCTGTTGCCAACCCGGTCCCGTATCTCCTTGAGATAGGCTTTTCCGGTATATTCATCTGCATCCTCAAATTTAGGGTTGCCTGGAAGCGGATCACAGAAAAACCATGATGTACCGTCCTCTTTGTCAAGCCGGTACCAGTCTGCGTAGGTGGATTCAGGCATTGTGCCGAAATTCCCGTGTGTGTCAAAACTGTTCAGTGCTATTAGGGTATAGGGGAACTCATTATTATAATCACCGACAAAATCAGGCTGGTAATCATGGTACCAGGTCTCCTCATAATCCATGTCCGGATGGTTGTCTGTGAACACGGGGTTGTTGATGCCTGCGCCTTTCTGGGGATGGAATATCACTTCAGCAGTCCAGTCTGACGGAAGTGTCCATTGTACTATATCATTGTATTTATAGGTTTTGTTAATAAGAAGGTACGCTCCAATGTCCAGCCCCCATAAATGGCCCCACGCGCTGTCATAGGCTTTTGAACGGTTGGAAAAGACCCTTTTGATCTCAAGGCTCTTTATTCTGCGGTTTTTCGAAAGGCCTCTTGATGCACTGAATACGGCACTGCTTACTTCTCCCCCTGTTAAAGACCTGATAGCATCCAGTGTATTGATACCTTTTGTGCTGACACCGCCACTGGCGCCTCCGCAGCCACTGCATCCTGTACCCACACCTCCTGAGAACAGCATATTGGCTGTATCTTCAGCACTCGGGCTCTGGCTTGAATTATTCCCCTTGGCAGGGTCTTCTGCGTTTTCATCACAAGGGGTCTTGGGGCGTTCATCACAGCAGCAGCACGGAGGCGTGTTGTCATTCTCACACCCCTCTGTCTGGGCAGTAACCAACGCAGGAGAAAACGCAGACAATACAAACAAAACCACAACAATAAGACTCACCACTCTACACCTCATTACATCACCTTTCACATAAAACAACAAACAAATACATCTACTACTTTTCCTGTTGAGTTTTTTCTTTATATTTTTCTTCAGAAACGACTTTTATTGAAAATCTGACCGTCCCCATTGCTTCAGGAGAATGCGCTAAAACCAGTGATCCTCCTCTGCTTTGGGGCGTTGTATACATT
>WJKA01000172.1 GCA_014729375.1 Chitinivibrionales bacterium | reverse complement strand
ACCTATGGCAAGGCCTATGACGGTAACAGAAATGGTGTGTATGGTGAACAGGGGCTTGACGATTACGTTTGGTCGTTCCGCACCCGGTTGGCGGGCGATTTTGACGGCAATGATACGGTTGACTATGCCGATATCCCCCGCTTGGCCACGTTATGGTACTGGAGCGCCAAAGATATCAACCGCGACAGCGTTCGTGCGCTGGAAATCGGGCCGGCAACCGGTAATGTGCCCTTCCTTGGCATTCAACCCGATTCTCTGTTCGATTTTGAAGACCTCTGTGTGTTTTTGCAGATGTGGCAGTGGTTTACATCAGATACCATCACAACGGCCTTCAAGGGAGAGTCGGCAGAAAATAATGCGCGGAGTATTATACAATTGGCAAAGAGCACTGCAACGGCCCTGCGAAAAACGACGGCCCCATCAGCGCCGGCAGGCGCAGAGCGCTTACAGCCCCACTTTCAGGAAATTACGGCCACAGTGCACGATTCCTACTGGTCTCCGCGGGTGCGTATTGATATTGCCGCCAAAGACATACAAAATCTGGTTGCCTGCCGATATCGCATCTTTTACGACCCCGACCAGTATGTTTTTGATACAGCCGACAGCACCACTTTTTTACAGCGTGACGGCGGCAATGTTTTGCGCTTTAAACGACAGGGCCGTGGATTTGCCGAGTTTAGCCTTGGGCGTCTCTCCGAAACCCGACTCTCGGTCGGTGGGTCGGGGAAAATTGTACAGTTTCTGCTCAAGCCGAAAACGAGTGAGCCCGGACCTGTATTGGTGCAGTATGATTTAAAGAACCATGACGGTGAAACAATCGAGGCAGGTACAGTAGGGCTGTTTGAAAGCAAAAATGAGCCTGCGCCGAAAAGTGCGGGAATATACTCGTTTACGGTTGCGCCCAACCCTTCCACGCCCGCATCTCATGCGACACCCTTTACATTTAAAAACAGCTATGCCGAAGTCCGTAACCTGACTGGTGGGAAAGGGGGAGTATTGCTGGTTTTCGATCTTGTGCCTCCGTCACGAAACAACAATGCTGTCAGCTCTTTCAGAGCGTCAATTACAATTCGTGACATGATGGGTAATCTCATTGCAGAGACCGGCAAACAGGACATTCTCGCCCTCGATCCTTCGGAGTTTTTGTCGACCCGTAAATTTGCGGTCTACTGGGACGGGCGCAACGAGCATGGGGGACCGGTTATGCCGGGCACCTACCGCGCAGTGCTTTCCTGGGGACATTCCGGGACCGGGGGCAGGGAAGTCGCGGTTATCGGTATGAGGTAATCTTTGTTGTGAAGGTATTTCTTTTTTTGCAGGCACTATACCGGTCGTATTTCGCGATTGTTTACATGCAGCAAAAACCCGTGTAATCCGGGTTTTTGCCGGTTGCCATCACACCTGTATAAGTAAATACTGTATCTGTTGCGAGATATTTTGCCTGCACCTGGATGGTGTTTTCGCATACCCGAATCAAATTTATTCGGATATTCAGCCACCTCGCGTGAGTACTTTTTTTTCAGAGGCGCCTGTAATCAATTATTTGGCTGCGATACGATCAAATCTTCTTGTGCGGGGCACTGATTTTCATGCTGAATCACACGTATAAGCGGGAAAATACTATGTAATGAGATTGTGCCTGTTTTTTTGAACACAGAATACATTGGAAAAATGACATCCATGGTACTGGTCATTATTATTTCCGTACGCCTGTATCGTAGTTTAATGCTATTATCAAAAACCGGCATTTTCAAATGCATTCTTTTTGTCTTGACTGCCACGGGCGGAATCTATACAATGACTATGACCATGGTACCTGTTGCGAATCCTGACTTTTGAAGGACTTGAATATTGCCCGGAAAAGAGTTTAATGGCGCATCATGGCTAGTCTCAGGCAAATCCAGAAAATTTGGGCATATTATGCAATACCGGCAGCCATTGCACTGTCAGGATGCTCTTCGCCCACCAGTGACGACCGCACATCATGGAGCGTTACCTATTCTATCCCGTTAATAAATGAGACATTTTCGTGTGTTGAGCTGATGGCGGGAGATTCTTCCGCGTCGGTCCAACTCGACCATGACAGCATGCGCCTGGGTGATACGCTTTATTATTCACTGACAGATACATTTGACCAGACTCATGTTCATCATCTGGTAACGATCCCCGAAACGCTTCTCTGTACACAGACCGGCATACCTGTAATCAGGAATCTCAAACCCCTGCAACTCAGTTTTCCGGTACCTGAATACGCCGCGCCGGGTAATGAACTTCCCGAAACAGTGGGGTTTACCGTAAGAGAAAGCGCGTTTGTCAACGAAATCGATTCTGTAGTGTTTGATACTTGTTCGGGGCCGGTAATGGTCGATATCGAGAACAGATCGAGCGGTACGATATTTTCAGCAATCAGCGGAACTGTTTTCAGCACCAATACGCCACTTGCGCGTCTGGATACGATTTACAATCTCCGGCCTGGAGAGACAATCCGGCGGGAACTTGATGTTCGCGGAAAACACATGGGGCCCGGAACACGTACCGAGCTGGATATCGATATAGCCGGAGGATCATTGTATAATCCCGGAAGCGAACTGGTTGTTACCCTTGATATCAATGGAACAACCTTGAGCGAAGCATCGCTTATGGATAGTATTCTTCAACGAACCTTTAAATTTGATGTCCCTGTTCCGTTCGGGGAGCCTGGTTTCAAAGTCTGGTATGTCGATATTGCAAACCTTGAACTTCCATTCAGGATAAAAAACGGAACGCCGGTGGGGCTATCAGTTACCGCCGGGGTCGACCATCTCTGGGACATGGCGTACTGCCGGTCGAATAATCTGAATAATTTCGATGATCTGGAGAATGGTGCACTTGATTCAGGCGCATACAAGGGAAATGAAGCTTTGTCGATTGATCTTCCCTTGAAGGAGGCGGCAGAGAATGCAGAATATCGTCCTTGCGCCCTAGAATTGAGCAATGTCCGGCTTTTCGGCAGGTGGGATTCTCAGTATGGCTGCAGCATGGCTTCGCTTGCACTGGAATGCCGGCTCGGGCACAGCGGCAAATATGTTGCAATCACAAAAGAAACGTCATTCGGCCTGGAGCTTTGCAATGCCCGCATCTGTTTTTCCCGGATAGCAGGCTGTTATATGGAACAGAAGAAAATTGAAGGTAATCAGGAATTGATTCGCGTTTCTCCAGATAACCTGTCGAGCGTTTTTCCGCAGATACGCGGCAGGCTCAAGCTTGATCATACCGATGTCACGTTGAATATGCACTATCTTTTTCCCGCTGGAACCGCGTTCGATGAAATGTCGTATATGTCTATTTTTTCCCAGGCCGGCGGCCGGTATCAAGGAGACACAGTCTCATGGAGTTTCCCGAATATTCGCCGGGATTCCTCATTTTGCACTGGTTTCAACCTAAAAAATCTGATCAATACATTCCCGGATTCTCTTGGATACAAAGTCGACTGTTTTTTCGCTCCGCAAAAAGCGATAGTATTTGATCACGGGACGTTAATCTGTGATACTAACCGGGCATCGATAGAAATAAAAACCCGCGCTGTTATGAACGTGTATCTTTATGCGGTATGGGCTGTTGAAGATACAATAAAAATGGTTATTGAACAGGGCAGCGAAGGTTTTGCACTTACCGGCGCTCAGGTTCGTGCCATAAAAAACAAGTATCTTTCGGCAAATCTGGATATTGAAAATCATACCAGTTTGACAGGATATTTGTTTTTCGCAGCGTTTACCGGTCCCCGGCCCGGGCCTTCGTCGGGAAATGATTCTTTGATAATTCAGGATTTGGCCCGCGTGCAGAATGCCGGAGATATAGTTCTGCTTTCAGCACCTGAGGGAATATCGTTGCCATCACGCGGGTCTTGCAGTGATAATACAATAAAAATTACCGAAAAGGATATGAACACCTTTACTTCTTCAGACAGCTTTTTCTACAGATTGGAACTGATATTTCCGCCGTCGCCGGTTGCTGTACTGAGTGATACCGATTACATACAAATCACGGGTTCTATATCCCTCGAGGGAACACAGATGACATCTGATATTTTTTAAGGGCGCACAATGGCCCGGTATCCACAGAGGATTTTTTCTTTTTCACTCTTTCTGCTGTGTTTTTACGGCATAAGTTCCGGCGACAATTATATGAACGAATCCCGGTCACCTTTTTCACCCGGGATCATTCTTCACGGCCCGAAAGGGAACCCCGCGCTCATGACCGCTCATTCGAATCCTTCATCAGGGCTTCAATTCCCCTCTTTCTTTCCCTGTATCGGCCATATCGGTAATAATGAAATAATTATTCCCGAGCCATTCAGCCTGCTTACCGGCCGGGTTACCGCGGGAAACTATTTTTCGCGTCTGATGATAGAAAGTTTCGAGCTTGAAGGCCTGACGCCGGACCAGGTTTCGGCACGCATTGCCTCCTGCCTCAGCCGGGGGCTGGAACTGCGTTCGTCGCTCACAATTCCCCTTTTGAAATGTGTACAGGCAGCGCATGCTTTTTCATCCACGGCAGGATACGGTCTGGACATTTCATCGCATTTTAACGGGGTGCTGTTCTTTCCCGGTGAACCTCTTGCCGCTGTTTTTTCCTCAAAACGGGGACTTCAGCCCGGAAATACGATTGCTTTTAACAATTTTGCTGCTGAAATCGAGATGTGTACTGATTTTACCGCTGCTTTTTCACGAAATTCCGGCACACTATCCCTGGCACGGCTGGGAGAAATCCAGTCACACTGGGGAATAGCGCTTTCCTGCAAACTCGGACACTCCTTTTTGCTGATGAAAACCGATCGTGGTCAGATAGTCTACTCCACCGATAACATTTTGAGCATGCAAAGCCGGGGAAAAATTATCGCGGCTGGTCTGGGTTTTCATGAAAGGTATAAAATTGACAATCCGCTTAAAAGCGGGTTCCCCTGCAATGGATGGGGATTCGGCCTGAACGGTGGAATGGTTCTGCGGAAAAAGAATGCCGCGCTTTCGGTATATGCACGAAATATCGGATTTATGGCATGGAATAAAAATATCCTACAGGCGGATATTTCCCTGCAGGCAGACAGCATTTTTGCCTGGAACCTGATAAATGGGACCCAGACTGTTAATTCCGATCCCGGTACCTTTACCAAACGAAAGCCGTTTGTATATCCCCTGCATGGAAGAATGCTTGCTGAATTCAGTTACCGGTGGCGCAATCCGGAACATCTTCAGAGAAAACTTGACAATTTGTCGTCGTATCGAATTGTCTCAGCCGGATACCATCAACCCCTCTGTAATCGCAACGGCATCCCGACGCGTCCGGGAGCAAGCATCAGTCTTGAGAACGGGTTCTTAAAAGGCACAGTACCGGTGCGAATTTCATGGCTGCTTGGTGAATGGGAGAAATACGCATCATGCATTGAGTTCAAACTGGTCGACAGAGAATTTACCTATACAATATGGTACCGATCTATCGGAGACCTGCTGTTCCGGCCGCGCACGGGTCTTGAAATCGGCGCGGTTTTCCATGTTTTCTGGGGATTTTCAGAATAATCGATCAATATTGCCAAACGGATGCCAAATATCCTAATTACCGGCTGGTGTATAAAAAAATATAGCATCTTTAGCGCGTATTTTACTCCCCGAACTCCC
This sequence comes from Chitinivibrionales bacterium, assembly GCA_014729375.1. GTDB lineage: Bacteria > Fibrobacterota > Chitinivibrionia > Chitinivibrionales > WJKA01 > WJKA01. The sequence goes on along the minus strand of WJKA01000172.1, from coordinate 584 downwards.
GCTTCAGTCCCTCAAGCTTCCACTTATACAACGCCATGCCGTCACTCACAACAAAACTCAGGGGCTTTGTAATCCACGCCGTTGAAGTCGGGCGGGCACTCTCTCGCATTACCCGGCCAAGCACCTTCGGCTTGCCCAGAGGAACCGAATAATCGCCGTCAACCGGCATGGCGATAAATGTGGGGTTCGGCGCCCGCTGAATAACTTCTTCGGATTCATCCCTGAAAACAAGCCAGGCGCCGTTGGGGGAAAACTGGAAATCGGAGACATATAAGCTCCGTATTTTCGCCCATTCGGAAAATGGGGAGATCTCCTGGCGGAGTAACTCGATGATACGCTTTTCAGGATCGGGGTGTTGCCAGTTGACAAGGTAGATTTTGTAGTCGGCACGTTCTTCTCTGTCCATTTCGACAAGAATGGCCAGAGGGAGGGATGGGTGCAAGGTCAATTGGTCGAGACATCTGAAATTTTCGATACTATTGAAGATGTCGCAGAATGGATGTTTAACGGGATTAAAATTCATATCGTAGGCAGTAATGCTTATGCTGTCGTTGTTATAGATGAATATGGTTTTGTTCCGGATT
>WJKA01000171.1 GCA_014729375.1 Chitinivibrionales bacterium | reverse complement strand
TTCATATATTAAGCAATTCTACGGCCGGCTCGGTCAGTTCCGGTTGCTGAACGCGTAAAGTTTAATGATAAATGGCACCGGATAATTTCAGGTGTGCGTATTTTTTTCTTGATTTTTTATGTGAATAATTAGATATTTAGGATGAACATAATTATGGAGGACGTGTGCCAAATACTACAAAGCATGATTTAATTGCAGAAGTTTCAAAAATAACAGGGCTGACTCAGGCCGACACCAAGATTGTCATAGAAGAACTTCTCGAAAGCATATCCCGGATTCTCGAAGATGGGAAAAATATTGAAGTCCGGGGGTTCGGCACCTTTTATACCAAAATCCGCAAACCCCGCCCGGCAAGAAATCCAAAAACCGGTGAGGTTGTTCCGCTTCAACGCCGCGTTGTTCCTCTGTTCAAATATTCCAACGAGATGAAGAAAAAAATTGTTGCCGCCCTGAAACAAAAAGACCAGTCTTCTTCACTGCCCGGATAATTCCTTTCACCCTGATTCGCTTTTTTTCGTATTTCATTTTTTTTTTTGATTGACACGTTTATCCGCTGAACGATATAATAACCTTTAAGAATTTTAGTACAAATTTCAAAAAGGTGGTAGCGCATGAGAAGAATGTTTTCATGCCGGTCGGTATCAGCACTAGTACTCAGCATCTTCTGGACAGTCCAGGGGCAGGACATCTCGTTTGATTCATTATCTCCCGAGATTACCGCGCCGGTTTTTGATGCACGCTTTTCAATTGGATTCAATTACGATTTGCTACGGCCGCCAACTGATGTTTCATTTGAGTATCCCCGGGGATATTTTGGCATGAATATCCCGATTGAGCAGAGTGTCAATCCTCTGGAAATTGCCAGGGTATACAACGATGCGATTGATTCGGTTTTTTCCGACACGGCCCTTTTTGCCGACGGGGAGGAATTCGAGCCGACCACCAGCGCACGGCAAAGCCCGAATACATCTTTTATGATCGATGTTCCCATGCTGGGGGGCGTCTGCAGTTTTTCGAGCATTGAAAACGTGTATATAAATTATCTGAATACACTCGGTTTACCGAGTGCAAAAGCCGCAACGACCCTTCCAGAGAACGGGATATCACTGCTGCTCAAGGGTGCCATTAATGTACCGGTCGATTTTGATATGTCGTGGGAAACCCTGACTTTCGGCTATGCGTATCGCGTAAATCGTGATCTTATTTTCGCAATGAATCTTCATCGCCATGTTTTCATTTTCAACCTTCGCGGAAAAGTCAACATCGACCTTCTTGGATATGCAGACATCGACCAGGAGAAGATAAGTTCCCGGATTCCTTTAAATTATTCACTTGCCGGTTCGGCCAGGGCGCATTATCTTGCCGAGGCATGGTCGCCGACATTCGGAGTGAAATACTGGCGTTTTTTCTGGACATCACGGTTCGGGCTTAAAACGCGAGCTGCGGGTTCACTTGAAGCCAATTATACGCTGCCGTTCTTTATCGATCCGGAAACATTCGATGTTTCTCTTTCGGAAGACGAGCTTCTTGACCCGGCCGTCATCGGCCAGTTGGGGCAGAATGAGACCACGAATTTCAGACATGCCACCACTGATGATATGAAATGGGAAATGCCGAGCGGTCATACGCTCGGATTTGATATTGTCCGTGATAAACTGAGCTTGTCGTATACCAAAATATTCGGGCATGTAAATATGGAGCTCGATTCGGTATGGCGGATTAAATCCGTTGATGAAGAGGATTCGCTGACAGGCGGCGATACTACGTATGTCAACCTCGACCTTGGTGTGTCGGTTGATAATATCATTATGCTGAGCGGGAACTGGCGAAGCGCTTTTTTCAACCTCGGCGCCTTTACCATGGATTTCGACTGGGATGATCAGGAGGATATTCTCGGTACAGCACTGGAAAAAGCCAATTATGTAATGCTCAACGGAGCGCCGGTATTTCCTGTCTTGAATTTCGGCACTGCTCTGGGTACCAAAATACAATTGCTGCTTGAACTTGATGTTCTTCCGTTGCTCGCTTTGAAAACGGGCGTGTATTACTATTTCTGAGTCTAATGGAGAAAGCGTTTTGAAAGGAATATTTGCATGAATGTGAAAATGTATGCAGTTGGAGTCCTCTGTGCTGTATCCGTGTTTGCTGCTGCAGCGCAGACGACGCCGTATGTGCTTATCGATTTCCCGCTTTCTGCGGTAACGGCCGATACGGTCATCAAGATTGCATGGGCCGGCACCGATCGAACAGGAGGCGATACACCCGACTCGGGTAATATTTATTACAGCCGATACCCCAACGGATCGAGTATTGAAGGGCGCAATAAAGTTGTGGTCAAAGGAGAAAACCTTGATGCCGATTACAATCGGCTTATACCCGGCTCTGATCCTGCGCAGCGCATGATATCATTCCGTCCGGATTCCCAGGTGGACATGAGTGCCGGTGTTTTTTATTATATCGTTGCCTTCCCTTTTACCAATCCATTGACCATGCAGCCGGAGACGCTGTATTCCAATGAACTTCAGATGATTATTGAAACGAAAAACGCAACGGTGCTGACCGAGCCGTCGGATTCACTTATTCCGGATTTAACACCTACATTTGAATGGGAAGTAAACGCCGGTGTTCCCTATTATCATGTATTATTATCTGATGAAAAGATTGAAATTGACAGTTCGAGTGAATCGGGGGAGAGTGAATTTGATATTCAGGGGCTCAGCATTGTCTGGCAGGCAATAACGCCGAACACCCAGATTGTCTATGGTGCCCCGGACCCTTCAGGAACGATAACCGCAGCGCCGCCTCCCTTGTCACCTGGAAAGACATATTCGGTAGTGGTCCTGAATAATTACGGAAACCATCCGGCATATACCTCGACGAAATTCGGCTTGCCGAAAATATTTACAATCGAGGGTGATCCTGATGATACCTTGCGACCGCCGCGGAATATTTTCCCCGCTCAGGGCGATTCGCTGGCGGGTGATACTATTCAGTTCAAGTGGACAAATCTGGATGCAAAAGCCAACACTTATAAAATATATGTCTATGTTGCTTCTGATGAGATCGAGGGAGTTACCGCGCAGATGGCGGTATGGGACAACGAAATTTCAGCCGGCGATTTCGACACCAGCAGTACGGATACGGCGTATACGAACATTGATGCAAGATATGTATTGACAAAAAATCATTATACCTGGAAAGTTATTGCCATTGACGAGCGCGGCGCTGGGCGGGCCGGTGATACGACGGGATTTGATTACGGTCTCGCTTCGGGAAAACTCCGGATCGAAACCAAGGAACTGATTACTTCCGGCACTAAAACCGTCACCAGTCCGGTCGGCCTGGTTGAAATAGAGGTTGACGTTCTTGACGGTTCGCTGGAAAATCCGCTGTTGTTTTATACTGATGATGACGGTGTTCTGAGCAGGGACCGGCCGGTGGGGACATACCGGATAACCGCGGTAAAAAGTGGATTTAACAGCGTGACCAAGACACTTACAATTGCCGAGGATTCAACAACCGAGCTTACCATTTACCTGGAGCGGCCCGATGCTACAATATTCGGGTCGGTGGTAGATAAATCGGGGGGTGGTATCAATCTTGCCACGGTGTACGCAGCCTCCGACCAGGGAGATACGATTTCTGATGAGACCAATACATTCGGCAGCTTTGAGCTTTCATGCTATGAAGGAGACTGGGATATCTGGGCCCAGAAAACCGGCTATGTGACATCACTGACAAACGATACCTCGGCAAGCTCGGGCGGAAGTATCAATTATGGTGCGATTACACTGACTAAAGTGCCGTTTTCTGTTTCCGGGACCGTGAAAAACAGCAAAGGCCAGGAGGTGATAGGCGCAAATGTCAAACTTTATAAAAATGGTGTGTTGGTTGACGAAGTCCCCTCTACGTCTCAGGACGGTTCCTATTCGTTTGCCGTTGAGGCGGGGACATATAAGATTTATGCAACGAGGACGGGATTTGTTACGTTTTCGAAGACATATGATATAACCAGTTCACGTCAGATCGCCATTACGATGCAGGCGCGGGCCGTGGTGGTCAAGGGATACATTTTCGGAAGAACTCGTGTCGGTACGGATACGATCTACAGTCCGGTAACCAGCGCAAACGTGTATTTTATCGAAAGCGGCGGAACCGGCGATACCCTTCTGTCCGTTTCCGATCCCAAGCTTGGTGACTTTGAATTGAGTTTGACCAGTGGCAAGACATACCTGTACTGGGCGACGGCCGACGGCTATGTTGACGGTGATATCGATACTATACAACTTGAAAATACCGGGACCACAGTTCTTAATGATACAATACGGGCATATGCATCCCTTTCGGGAACTGTTCAGCAGGTGGACCCGGCCAGCGGCGCAATTGTCGATTCCCTGAACAATGTCGCGATATCGCTTATCAACCTGGAGACCGATGAGGTATTTGCTTCGGAAAAAACCGATCCGGCCGGAGCTTTCGAGATCCTGAATATACCCGATGGTGATGTCGTGGTTTCTGCTGGGAAAGAAGGGTATGTTGTTGATACGGTCATTCCCGGCGACACGATCGAGTTTGTTGACGGTGCACCGATAAATGTTACCACCCTGGTGATTGATATGGTCCCCGGCGAGAAGGCTATTGCCTGGTCGATAAACGCAGGGCAGGATACGACAAGTACTATCAAGATGCAGTCGCCGATCAAACAGAACCTGTCCCCCGATACACTTCTTAACAATGTCGGTTCAGGCTCATACCGGGTAATTGTCGATGCAGTCGCCGATTCGATACTTGACCTTGCAAAGCATGTTTTTACCGTTCCCGATTCGGTCGATACGCATACGGAAAGCATGATGCTGCCGGTCAGCCACTCAATCAAAGATACCCTGCATATTACCAACGATCAGGTACAATTGACGCTTGCATCGGGTGTTGCAATGGATTCTGCATACCTGCTTCACAAGCCGCTTTCCGCCACAGCATACGATACCTTGAAAAAAGAAACGTCAAGCAGTGAATATGTGTTCGAATTTATTCCACTGGAGGACGGAACATATCTGGAGTATTATTTTATTGTATATATCGGTACTGACAGGTATGGATATGTGCAGGAGGCGTTTCAGAGCTATGTAACGCCGAATACAAAACTCAGCAAAATTGAAATTGTACCATCGTCCGAAGATACGCTTCTTTTTCCGGCAGATTATCAATTGACTCTTCGTTTCAAAGGATATTATGGATCGTCATTTATTATCGATACGACAATTCCCTCGAACAGCAGTTTAATAAGCTGGGACCTCAGCAATCCGCAGGGATGTCAACTTGCGCCGTCGCGGGGGACGCAAACCGTGGTCAACACGCCGCAGCCCGGTGTGCTGGATACTGCCCGAAGTACGGTTACGACAGTGACTGTCACGGTTGACGACTCATTAATGAAGACCGGTTCTGTCAACACTGCAACAATACATTTTGACATGCTCCGAACAAAGCTTGACAGTGTGGGTGTCCGCCGCGTTGATCCGCAGAGCCCCAATCCATTGAGTACTGCAGAGGGGAATCAGGCTGAATTTGTCGCCGCGGGATATGATGCAGAGGGGAATTCGTTTTCAGTTACTCCTCTGTGGCAGATTTACCCCGCTTCTGCAGGAACAATCAATGAAAACGGTACATTTATACCTGCACCGGGATTTGCAGGATGGGTGGCGATTAATGCGCTGGCTGGTGATACCGGTGCCGACTATGTAGTCGGCGAATATAATTATAATACAGAAAATCCGAAAAGATCTGGGCTGCAGGTGCAGAAAATTGTTGTCAGCAAGCCGACACCCGATACGATAAACACATTCCAGGGGTGCACGATCATTCTGCCGGACAGTGCGGTGGGTAGCAATGAGACGGGATTGTTGCAGGTCGGTATCCCCAGTCTTGATAATCTTATCGAACGCGGGGTGGGAGACCTGAGGATGATTGGAAGCGCATACGACATTACCGAAGTTAATGGTGTTACTCTTCCGGCAAAATCCGGCGATACGATAAACCTGTCTCTTGACATTCCAGTTACCTATCAGACAAGGGCCGTTGTGGAAGAGAATTCATTCTATATCGCACGGTGGAACGAGGACAGCCTGGAATGGGATACGCTGGGGAACTCGGTTGTCAATGAGGCCGGGACCGGCATAAGTGCTGTTATCCATGGTTTTTCCCGCTATGCGGTGTTGGCCGCTGCGGCAAGCAAGACCACATCGGGACTCCGCATTATACCGAACCCGTTTTCGCCGCATTACAGTTGGCAAAGTGATGAATTCGCAGACCTTCCCAGGCCGCCGGCGAATTCACAGGGGGGGGCCTGGATAATTTTCTCGCCCGATTCCCGGGACAACTATGTTCAGGCCGATTTGAGAATTTTCAACATCCTCGGTGATATGGTGTATTACGTTTCAAATTTAAGTGTTGCAATTGGCGACAATTATGTCTGGTGGGACGGTAAAAAGAATGATCGGCAGATCGAGTTGTCACAGGATGAACAGCAGGGAGATTATTACTTTCAGCCGGGAGACAGAATGTGCCGGAACGGCAGATATATTGTCGTTTTGAGCATCAAGGATAGCGACGGAAAAATCAAGCATTACAAAAAACAGGCTATCCTGATTAAATAGCAAATTAAGAATCGGAGGAAATCGTGAAAAGATTTCACAAAGGTATTGCAGCGGTACTTTTCTGTTCGGTGTGCGCATTTTCTGCGGACGAAGACCAGGGCAGGGAAGAATCGAAGATCCGGATTGGTGTGCTTGACCTTGAGGTAAAAGGTGAAGGCGCAGCATTTGAGCGCTCCATTCAGGGGGAGCTTGTTGACCGGCTGAAAAAAATCGGCTTTTACAAGATATTTACACAGAACGATATTGAAGATGCATTTGAACAGATAAAAGAAAAATTTCCCGCGCGGTGCCGCGATCCCCGCTGTGTCCGGGATGTAGGGAAGTCGGTCGGGCTGGAACGGATGGTTTACGGGCGGATTGATAAGAATGAAAAAACATATGGTATCAAACTTACCTTGCTTGATGTTGAAAGCAAGCAGACAATCGAATCGGTCAGCCTTGCAAGCGAGCCGGGGGTTCCAGCAAAAGACCTTTTGCGTGTAGCGGTTTCGAAACTCCACGGTTATGTCGACGAGGACCTTGACATACAGGTGCAGACCTATTTCGGACCCGAAATCCATAATGAAAAGGAGTGGTTGTACACATCGGGAATTACCCTCGGTGCGGGGTTGATATGGGCGATCGCAAGCGGGGTACTTACAAGCGAAGACAATACGATTGAGTTTGACGACAAGCTTTCCGGAATTCCAACCGGGGCAATCCATATTCCGATGTCGGCCCGTCCGGCCGCACTTGGCAATTGCTACAATGCTCTTTCCGATGATGCATATGGTGTGCTGTACAATCCGGCTGGAATGGCGTGGGTAAGCAACGGGGAAGTTGCACTTGAGTATCAATACCGGTACGGCATGCTGCACAACCTGGCAGCTACGTATGTCAACAAGGCGACGAGAGAAATAGGATTCGGCCAGGGGTTCCTCTACAGCGGTGATGTCGACAAGCTGTTGACCGAAATAACATTCATCAGCGCGGCTGCATACAAATTCAACAGACTTCTTCCGTTTCTGCGCCCTTTCTCTGCAGGGGCTGCTGTTCGAGTAAAAACGATATCGTCCCCTGAAAAACAGGACGCGACGTCAAGCCAGAAAACATTCGGCGCGGGTCTGGATATTGGTTTGATGGCTGAGTTGTCTGAAAGAATAAGGGGCGGAATATTGTTCAAAGACCTGCTTGCTTTTGAGCGGGTCAATAATTCAATTCGTCGATATACTTATACTGAGTATCAGCCGGCAACATTTAATGTCGGCGGCATGTTCAAAGTAGGATATACGACAATGCTTGTATCCAACAATCAAATTCCCTTGTATAAAGACCAGCCATGGAAAATGGCAGGCGGCATCGAACAGGAGATGTTCAGAATTGTAAAATTGCGTGCAGGTGCTGAAAAAGAGATACAGGCAAATTATGAAACACCGTGGAAATTCACTGCAGGTTTCGGAATACGGGCGAATACCGAGTCATTATTCGGAAAGTACCTGGTGATCGATGCTTCGTATGAGTTGAATACTATCCTCGTGATGTATGTAATCAATACTTCACTCCGGTTTGGATTCTGATAAGCTATCTGTTTTTTTCAGAGGTCGATAACCAGCAGCGTAATGTCGTCTTCGGGAATGTGGCCGGCCCCGCAGAATTCGTTCTGAAAAGCAAGGATTTTTTCGACAGTATCTCTGGGCCTACAGACGGCGGTATTCAGCGCAATGTCTTCCAGCCGTCCGATCTCAAACATTTCCTCCGAATCATTCTGGGCTTCGGTAAGACCGTCGGTATAAAGGATCAAGCGGTCTCTGCCTTGCTGATATTCATACGAGCTTTCATTGAGCATCATGTCCGGGAAAACACCCAGAAACAGGCCGTCGGCAGGGATACGGAGGCTCGATTTTGTTTCTTTGTTGATAACAAGTATCGGGCAATGGCCCGCAGAGGTATAATAGAGCTTTGAGGCGCGGGTATCGAGAATTGCATAAAAAATGGTCACAAAATTATCGGTTTTTATTTCAGTTAAAAAGGTCTGGTTAATTCGTTCAAGCGTTTTTTGCGGTGATAATTCATCGCCAGCAAATGTTTTCAGGAGTACTTTGGCCATTGACATAATCAACGCCGATGCCACGCCGTGCCCGGAAACGTCGGCAACAATAATGCCATACACACCGCTGCTGATTTCAAATACATCGTAGTAGTCTCCGCCGACCGCATGTGCCGGAATATACCGGGCGCCGATAGAAAAGGCCTCGGTATCCTGAAGGTTCTGCGGCAGTAATCCCTGCTGGATTGTCCGGGCATGTTCGAGATCGTTGTTGATTTTCGACTGTGCAACCTGCAGGTCGTGGTTTACTTTTTTCAACTCATCGTTTGTCTGGGACAATTCGGTATTTACGATTTCAAGTGCATTGAGAATCCGGAAGTTTTCTATGATTATTCCGGCTTGCGTAATAATTGTCGACAGGATAGCGATATCATCACTGGTAATCGCACTGCCGCTTTTCTGTTTGTCCATCCAGAGAACACCGTCGCACTTGAAACATGTGCATTGGATACACTGGTGCCGTCGTTCATCCTCAGAGCTTATATTGAGGAGTTCTGCGGCTCCGGAGATACTCCAGCAATACGGGTTGTGGCTTTCATGCGCGGGACAACTGGTCATGGTGCAGGATTTATACTCCCAGCATTTTCTGGTTACCTTGCTGATAAGCGGCATAACAAGATATGATGAAGACCCAAGTTGCCTGCCGAACGGATCGAATGCAGGATCGGGGTCGTTGACAATAAGGTGGCGATTAAGAAAAATCGCATCGGTAATCTCTCCTCCTTCAAAGCCGAGCGGAATGGAAAAATCATCCGTCTTGATTGTATCGATACCAACCCATGATTGAGGGTGCAGGCGAAAAGCTTCTTTGTCAATGCTGAAAAGAATAACCCTGTCAAATTTAATAATTTCCTGGATGCCGAGAAGCAGTGTGGTAATAATGCCTTCAAGGTCGGTGCAGGATTGCATTACCTTCGTGAGTTCATTGATAAGCGAATTGCTCATCAATTCTGCTTTCAGTGTCTCAACCTGCAAACGCAATCGATCTTCGCCAGGTTCCATAAATACGTTCTCGCCGATATAAGATGTTATGTGGATCCGGATTTTGAAAATAAGTGCACACCGGCTTAAAATCTATTATAAACCTATTGCCTGATTATTGCAAGCCTTTAGAAATACTGTCATGCCGGGCGTAACCCGGTGGCGGGGAAGCGGGATAGTGCTGCAGGATCGAGGAATAATCGGTCACGGCTTGACTATGAATGCCTGGGAGAAGCATTTTTAATATCTTTGCCAGGTATTTCTACGGGAGGCACAGAAATGAATATACAGTACAGCAAAAAAAAGCAGGAAATTAAAAGGGACCCCTTAGTAGAGTTTCTTGTTTCTGCAAAAGAGAAGGCAACCAGTCACAGCACCTTTCTGCTGGGCGGGGTTGCAGCCATTGCTCTTGCGGCGGTCTTGATAATGAGCTATAATTATATGGCGAAAAGTAATCAGCGTAAAGCGCAGGAAGCCTTTGGCAATGCCATGCTGGCGTTTAATTCCGGCAATGACCAGAAAGCGATTGAGTCTCTTGCGCTGGTAACCGAGAATCACGGCAATACGCCGCAGGCTGCGTACGCCGCGTATTTAATCGGACATCTTCTCAGGCAGCAGGACAGGTGCGATGAGGCTATTACCTGGTTTGAAATGGCCAGGTCAAAGAGTAAGGGAAAGAATTTCATTGCCGGTGGAGCACTTGAGGCCATGGCAACATGTTATGAATCCATGGACAGCCTGCAACAGGCGGTTACGTATTTCAAGCGGGCGCTCAAGGAGAAACACTATGAATACCGTGCCCCTGCTATTCGATGGAAACTGGCATTGCTTAATAAAGGACTTCACGAATATGATCTGGCAAAAGAGTTTTGCAGAAAGATTGTTTCGGACACACTGGCTGCAGATCTGCAGCAGGATGCAGAAAATCTTCTTGTGGAACTGAATAGTATGCAGAGCTCATAGAAATATTGTAGGGGCGCCACGCGGCTTTTGGAACAACAGTGCTCATAATTGCACATTCGACTGGATGCCACAGAGAAAACGAATAACCGAAACTGAGGCACTTCTCAAGCTTTCCACAAAAATAAGTGCCAAAACAGACCTTCTCTCCCTGCTTCGACTGATAAATGACCTTGCTGTGCAGTTGATCGATGCCGACAGGGCCTCACTATTTATCCTCGATCAGACCACGCGTGAAATCTGGACACTGCTTGCCGATGGTGAGACGGTGATCCGTATTCCCGAAGGTAAAGGGATCGTCGGGCAGGTTATTGCCGGCAAAAATCTTCTTAATGTCCCTGATGTCACGGCCGATCCGCGGTTTTACGCCGATGTTGATGAGCGGACGGGATATGAAACCAGAAGCATTCTCTGTGTTCCTCTTGTAAACAGGGCAGGGGATGCTTTCGGCGCGATTGAGGTGCTGAACAAAAATGACGGCGTTTTCAGCCGCAAGGATGAGCAGCTTTTAAGGGTCCTGGGCACCCAGGCCGGCCTTTCGATTGAAAACATCGAGATGTATAATGATATTCAGCGTAACTGTGCTCAACTCCAGCTTCTGCTGGATATCCAGAAAAACACTAATGTATCCATGGATATCGGCCAGATTCTTCCTGCTATTTTATCCAGTCTGTTGCCTGCATTACATGCAACCTGCGGCATGATCTGCCTGATTTCCGGAAACGGGGCGGTAAGCACCTACAGCTATCATAGCCGGTATGGGGGACGCTACTGGGAAAATATAGACCGTCGCAAATGCCCCGCCTATATGAAAAAACTGGTAGATGAAACCGAGCGCTATAAAAAGGAACACGAAAATCAAGAGTTTTTTCATGAGCCGGGAATTGCCTGGGCGCAACTTGAGCGGGAAGGTTCCCCAATAGGCTATATTTCTATTATGCTATCAAGCGACCAGGAGACATATTCAACACCGGTATCCTATGATTATCTGAAAGTGATTGCCCGGCAAACCGTGTCACTTATCTCCATGCAGGAGGTGCTCGAAGAGAGCCGTCGTTCGGAAAAACAGGCATTGCTGGGAACAATGCTTTCATCCATAGTGCATGATATGCGGAACCCGCTCAGCGGTATCAGCGGTTTTATTCAATTAATAAAACGCAAGGTTGAAGAGCGGAAAATACAAAGCTATTGTGATATCATTCTGGACCGGCTTGCCTATATTGAAACCATGAATTCGGAGTTGTTGCTTTTCATAAAAGGCGAGTCAATCGAGCTGGAAAAGACATCGATTGTTCTCAGAAAGTATTTTGAAGATCTGCTGATTGGATTTGCAGGCTCATTTTCCAACAAAAATATTGATGTGGAACTGGTCTGTCCCGAACGAATTGAAATTCAGGCGGATTTTGGACGATTAACGCGTGTTTTCACCAATATTCTCACTAATGCCCGAGAGGCTATTGGGACCGACGGTTCTATCAGAATAGAGTTGACCAGGAACGACAAACGTGCTATCATTAAAATCAGTGACTCGGGCAATGGAATGCCGGCCCATGTACGGGAAAAAATATTCCAGCCGTTTGCTACCTATGGAAAAAAAGGGGGCACCGGCCTGGGGATGGCTATTGCAAAAAACATAATTGATAAACATAACGGCAGCATTGAAGTCAGCAGCAGATTAGGGAAAGGTACAACATTTATTATACAAATTCCGATTGATTAATTCTGGAGGGTTTCATGGAGATTTTAGTAGTTGATGATTCTCGCAAGCGGCAGGGAATACTTTGTGGCATGCTGGAAAAAAAAGGCACGAGCATTTCCTGCTGTTCAAGCAGCAACGATTTTATAAGTGTGGTTGATGAATCTGCTCCTGACAGGATAGTGCTCGACCTTGATACATGGAGGAAAGGGAAGGGTATCTATAATTATTTTGGATTTGCAGGCAGGCTTTCAGGCATACCGATCGTGTTTTTCAATGCGCCGGAAAATTTTTCAACGCTCCAGGGACGGGAACCGCATGAGCAGGACAGGATTCTCCGGCACCCGACAGAAGTCAAGGATTTAGTCAGCGTTATTGAGTAATGGAAGGAATTGACTGAGTGAAATCCCGCACGACGAATGCATTTGTTTTTACCGATACGGATAACGGTGGAATTATTCATGTTGCCAATATTAAAGGCGGCGTCGGAAAATCAACTGTTGCTACAAATCTGGCGTCTGCACTGTCAAAAAAAGGACTGACTCTGCTTATCGACCTTGATGTTCAGGGAAGTGCGACGCATGCTTTCGGGAAGGACCCTTCAGAATATGATTTTTCGGCATGGAATCTTTTCAAAAACAGGTATTCTTCAGAAACCACTGCCGAACCTGAATGTCCTTCATTGCAATCCCGAATTACACACTGGCTGAAAATCGCAGAGTCAACCGTGTTTTCCTCTGTTGTTGGAAAAGGAGATATTACCTCGCTTCGTGTCCGTGCACATCCCGGGCTGGATATAGTTCCTGCGAATGCTGATTTGTATAATAATGTCCACTTTTTTCATTTGCAGAATTTTCTTTACAACCTTGAGCTTTTCCGGGCCTATTACAAGTATATCATTATTGATACTCCATCAGTATGGAACTACACAACGCGTTCGCTTTATTGTCACAGCGACCTGAATCTTATTCCGGTAACGCTAAATGCGTTGTCCACGAAAAGCCTCAGAGACTATCTGATCCAGGTGAAGGAGTTGTCATCCCGGAATCCCAATGTCCGGCTGCGAATAGTTAAGAATGAGGTTTTCGGCAAGCGGGATTCCAAGATCAAGGGCAAGACGCGGACCATGTATGAGAACCGGAAATTCCTGGACAACCTTTGTGAACAGGTGGTTATTCGCGGCGATTCCGGCATTTCAATGCTTCCGCAGGCTTTGATGTTTGACCTTGAGATTCCCGAATCCGCCACGGTCCGTGATGCGCAGGATGAAGGCAGGCCGGTTAATCAGTTTAAGCAGTATTCGGCAGTGT
>WJKA01000170.1 GCA_014729375.1 Chitinivibrionales bacterium | reverse complement strand
GCATTCAATCAGTCGGTGTTGACTTTTGACAAAAAGGCGCCCCGGGTGTTCCCGCATCTGTACGAAGAAAATCCGGTGCATCCGCTGAAAATCGATTGTATCTCCCCGAAAACACTCCGTCTCCGGCTCTCAACCGGCGAAAAAATAAACGATGCCGATTCACTCATGCTTACCTGCAATCCGCTGCCAAACGTACAATGGAATACCGAGAAAAAAGAGAACCGGGTCCGGTACAGCAGCGATTATGGCGCAGTCGAAATCGGAAGCGATCCCTTTGAGATAGCGCTCTATGACGCTGATAACCAAAGTTTGACGAAAACGTATCACCTGCACGACCGCGCCGGTTTTACCAGCTCTTTTCAGCGGCCGCTCTGTTATGTGAAACGCTCGAGTGATCTTCACAAGACGCTTGCCGCAAGTTTCACGCTTTCACCCGGTGAAAACATATTCGGCTGTGGTGAATCCTTTACCCGTCTCAACAAACGGGGCCGGAAACTGGTCCTGTGGTCAACCGATACCTATGGCGTGCAGAATCCCCGGATGTATAAACCGATACCCTTTTTCATGAGTAGCCGCGGCTATGGGGTATTTGTGCATTCGTCGGCCCCGCAGACATTTGATTTCGGCCATGCATGCGATGAGTACAGTACGCTGTACAGTGGAGACGGTTCGCTTGACTGCTTTATCTTTCTGGGATCCCCTAAGGAGATTCTGCGGGAGTACACCGCGCTCACCGGACGGGCCTCCATGCCGCCGCTCTGGTCGTTCGGGCTCTGGATGAGCCGCGTCTCCTATAAGTCTGCAACAGAGGTGCGTGAGGTTGCGCACAAAATGCGGGAATATCGAATCCCCTGCGACGTCATTCATATCGATACCGATTGGTTTGCAGAGAACTGGCGGTGCGACTACCGCTTTGCGCCGGACCGGTTTCCCGACCCTGAAAAGATGATCCGGGAATTGCTCTCGATGGGTATCCGGACCACCCTGTGGCAGGTGCCCTATTTTATTCCCGGCAACGCGCTGTTCCGTGAGATTGTTGACAAAGGACTTGCCGTACAAGGGGAAGGCCGGGAGTTGCCCACCGATGATGCCGTTCTGGATTTCAGCAATCCTGATACGGTCGCATGGTACAAAGAAAAACTCAGGCGGTTGTTTGCGATGGGCGTCGCGGCGATCAAGGCCGATTTCGGCGAAGCGGCGCCGCTTGATGGGCGGTATGCATCGGGAAACAGCGGCCTTTTCGAGCATAATCTCTATCCGCTTCGGTACAACCGGGCAGTTGCCGAAATTACTGCCGAGACAAACGGCGATTCGATTATCTGGGCACGGAGCGCCTGGGCCGGGAGTCAGCGGTATCCGGTGCACTGGGGCGGCGACGCCGAAATATGCGATACGGCCATGGCCGCAAGCCTTCGGGGCGGACTCTCCCTGGGATTGTGCGGGTTTACTTTCTGGAGTCACGATATCGGCGGTTTCTGCAGGCCTTCTCCGCAGGAACTCTATGCCCGGTGGCTTCCTTTCGGCATGTTTACGTCCCACAGCCGGTGCCACGGGCGGGAGCCCAAAGAGCCCTGGCCCTACGGTGAAGAATTTACCGCATTGTTCAGGCGATGTGTCCGGATGCGGTATGAGCTGATGCCCTATATTTATTCGCAGGCAAAAATCAGCTCGCTCAACGGATGGCCCATGCTTCGGACCATGTTTTTTGAATATCCCGGGGACCCCGCCTGCTGGTTGCTTGAAGACCAGTATATGTTCGGGAGTGATTTTCTGGTTGCACCGCTCTTTGAATCAGGCACGGAATCCCGTATGGTGTATCTTCCCCATGGACAGTGGTTCGATTATCAGACCGGAGCTTTGTACGAAGGCGGGCGATGGCGCACGATTGGGGCCGGGGAGGTCCCGGTGGTCCTTCTTGCGCGGGCAGGGGCGATAATCCCCACCGTCAACGCAGCCCAATGCACCGATGAGATTGACTGGTCGGAAGGTATACTTCGCGTATATATGAACGATCAAAAAACATCGTCTGCAATGGTTTACCTGCCGGACAGCTCCGATCCGATCGAGCTTGACCTGTCAATGCATGACGGTGAAAAAACTCCATCAGGCATAAAACCGCGGCTTGAAACGTGGGAATGCATGTTTTATGAAGTTTAAGCTTCATAAGCCCGGCGGTGAGCCCTTTCCGGAATAAATTTTAGCTATTCAAATCCGGCGCATAATTGATACTCTTCTGTAATAGTGATATATTTATAAACAGAGTTTTGTCGTAATAAAGTTGATGCACTATTCACAATGAACCCGAAACACTGATTGTTTCCCAAACCTGCCTTCATGCCTCCGAAAAAAAAAGCGAAACCGTCGCATAAAGGTCTTCGTCACACCCTGGCGGACAGACTGGCAACAGATATTGAGAATTCCGTGAATAAAGAATTCGGCACGATTGATATGCTGGCGCATCATTATAATGTTTCCCGCTCGACAATGCTTCGTGCAGCCCGGATTCTTCGCAGCAAGGGAATCGTTGATTTTGGCCGCGGGCGGCGAGTACAGAAAACCGGCATGATGCAACAGGAACATTTGGTAGAGATACCTGAATATCAACGACCTTCACAGCAGGTCGCCGGGGAGCTGGAACGGAAAATTTCCGAAGGCTTTTATAAAACCGGTGATTGTCTTCCAAAGATCCAGTATTTTGT
>WJKA01000169.1 GCA_014729375.1 Chitinivibrionales bacterium | reverse complement strand
TTTGTCGGGGGCATTCTGGTTCAACTGCCCGGAGCGCTCAAAGTCGGCATGCGATATAATCTTCAGTTTGATCTATTTAATCCGGATTTGAAAAAGTTTGTTCTCCTTTCTCTCCCTTTTATCATCGGGATGAGCATGACATTCTCAAATGAATTTCTGTTTAGATTTTTTGGTTTAATGCTTGACCGGGGATCGCTGGCCGGGTTGAATTACGCATTTCGTCTTATGATGATAGTTGTCGGCGTGTTTGGTCAGGCTTTCGCTCAGGCGGCATATCCCTTTATGAGTCATCTTGCGGCAGAAAACAAGATTGCGGAGATGAACCGGCTTGCAGCACGGGTAATTAAAAATACTTCATCGCTGGCAATTCCCTTTTCCGCAGTGATATGCGTGCTTTCGGCCGAAATTATCGGCATCCTGTTCGAACGGGGAGAGTTCACCGCTGCTGCGACAGGCACAACCGCGCCTGCTCTCAGTTACTACATAACCGGCGCATTCGCCATTGCCGGCACAACAGTAGTGATCCGGTGCTTTTTTGCAATGCAGAATACACTGTTTCCTATGATAGTCAGCACTGGTGCTGTTGCCGGATTCCTGCCACTGTACTGGGTGGCAATAGGCCCGCTCGGACTCGATTATCTCGGTATTCCCGTGGTGGCCGCATTGTCGATGATTTTTCAGTTCTTCCTGCTCTACTTTCTGTGGAGCAGATGGAGTAATGATACACAAGGGTTCCGTCAAAGCCCGGCCTATATCATAAAAGTTATTATCACTGCATCTGTTTCCGCAGGAATTTGTCTGGGAATCCGTGCTGTTTTTTTGCCGATAGTCGATCATTTCCCGCAACTGATTTCAAGTTCTCTCACCCTGATTGTTTCAGGAACCCCGGCACTTCTGTTTTCGTTTATTATCATGCAAGTCACCGGCATCCAGGATATGCGCGAACTTTATATTACGCTGATGCATAAAAGCAGATTGCGTTCATAGAATTTCCAGATCAATAAAAGTGCGTTTTGCGATGTTTTTTGGTTGACTTGCTCCTGAGGTAGCGATACAATTAATGATAATGTTCCGCCAATATTTCTATCATTTTATTCTTTGCCGCACCAACCTTAAAGGAGGGTATATGCGCTTTA
This sequence comes from Chitinivibrionales bacterium, assembly GCA_014729375.1. GTDB lineage: Bacteria > Fibrobacterota > Chitinivibrionia > Chitinivibrionales > WJKA01 > WJKA01. The sequence goes on along the minus strand of WJKA01000169.1, from coordinate 6,352 downwards.
AAATCAGTTGCCTTGTCGTAGCGGCACTGTTTTTCACGGTGGCCGCGCAGGATGGTATCTATGGTTCGTTTCTGATCGGGCAGAAGTTTATCGATCTGCAGCCACTGAATGATATACTTGAGAAACAATGGGATTACAACGGTAATGAATTTGCCAACAACAAATGGACATTCGGCGGTGAAGGGCATCTTATTCTTGCGAAAAGGCTGGTGCTTGGCGGCCGCGCATTCGGCGTTTTCGATCATCGCAAATTCAGCACCGGAGGAGACTCGGAAAATACAAATATTGATGACCTGTCGGATTTGAAATTGACGGCCGGGATGGGCATTGCCAATATCGGATTTAATCTGCTGCCGGAAAACCGCTTTGGCATGCATTTATACCCCATGGCCGGTGCAGGAGTCCAATCCTTTGTTTTTCAGGCAGTGACTGAAATACCTGAGGCTGAACGCAATTTCGAGGATGTACTTGAGAATAACGACGATGAGATGATAACGATGGGGAAAATCGGGTTTGTAACCGACGTTTCCGCGGGATTTGACTGGTACAAGCCTTTTGAAAATTTCTTTACCATTGTGCCGGGGCTGAATGTCGGTTTAATGGCCCATTTTGAGATTGGCTATTCGTTTTTGCCGGTAAAGCTGAAATGGCGGCGCGATATCGATCCGGGCGGCGTTGGGCAGGTCGAAGGTGGACCAGATCTTCAATTCAGTGGGTTATACATGAATCTCGGATTTGGTCTTGGCCTGAGTCCGGAATAATACGCCGGTTTTGTGAACACGAAACAATGGCTGCCGGAGCAATCCCCGGCAGCTTTTTTTATTCTTCGAGAATTATGTTCCAGTAAATATAATCTTCCCAGGATTCATGGGGGATTTCTGCTGCAATTCTGCTGACCAGATTGGCGGGAGCTGCTTTGTCAAGCTGGGGCGCGAACGGATGGCGCAGCAGGTTCATCCCGGAATGGCTTACGCTGCGTCCTCCCTTCCGGGAATTGCACCGCATGCAACTTACCACTACATTATTCCATTCGCTTTTGCCGCCCTGGCATTTTGGAATGACATGATCGAATGTGAAGTTGGCAAGGCTTACCTTTTTCCCGCAATACATGCACTGACCATTGTCTCGGATATAGACGTTCCTTCGGCTGAACGGAAGTACCCGTACAAAGCGGCGGGGCATATAGTGTGTTTTCAGGCACTGGATAACCGCCGGGGCCCTGATCGAAAACCTTATGGAGTGAAGAATTTTGTTTTCATACTCAGACAGAATTATTGCCTTCTCGGCATAATACAGGGTAACCGCCCGTTGCCAGGATACAATGGAAACGGGAATTCCCGCTGCATTTAATACCAGTGATTCCATCATATAGGTTCCCTCAAATATACGTACTCTACTTGTATAAATTACATCAACATATAAGATCGGAGCAAAACTTGCCGACTATTTCCAGTTTTTAGCAAGGGTTATTGTCTCTTTAAGCTTTTTCGGGTTTTTAATACCTGGTTTGATTTCCACTCCGCTGTTGACATCAACGCCATAAGGCAGCACATTCTCGAGCGCTTCAGAAATATTTGTCGGTCCCAGTCCGCCGGCAAGGATAACGGCGGGATATTTCCGGCATGCTTTTTCTGCGATAGACCAGTCAAAGGTTTTGCCGGTCCCCCCGCGAAGGCTTTTGTCCCACGTATCGAGCAGAAATCCGGCAACAGAATAGCGGCCGAGTAAATCTATATCAGCGTTTGAGTCGATAGAGAAAGCTTTGACAACGGGCAACGGCATACGTGCGCAAAAAGCAGGGGACTCGTTTCCGTGAAGCTGGATAGTATCGATACCCGACTCACGGATAGCTGCATGAATGAATTCTTCGGTTTCATTTACAAAAACACCTGTTTTTGAGATAAAGGGGGGCAATTGTGCAATTATCCGCTTTGCCGCTGCAGGCACAATATAGCGCGGGCTTTCTGGATAAAAGATAAAGCCGAGTGCATCAGCGCCCAGGCCGGCTGCAATCCGGGCGTCTTCATATCGTGTGATCCCGCATATTTTAATTCTGACCGGCATTGACAAGTTCCTGTATTAAATCGCCGGGACTGTCGGAACGCATGAGCGATTCCCCGACCAGGACACCCCTCACTCCGGCATCATACACTACCCGGGCATGTTCTTTTGTAAAAATTCCACTTTCCGATATCACCGGAATCTCCTCCGGAATATACTTTTTTAATGTTACGGTCGTTGCAATATCGACATTAAAAGATGCCAGGTCACGGTTGTTGATCCCGATCAGACGGGGATTCAGCTTCATAATCCGCTCGAGCTCTTCCATGGTGTGCACCTCAAAAAGCGACTCAATCCCCAGCTCATCTGCCGCGCTATAAAGCTCCCTGAGCTGCGGGTCGGACATCGCCGCAGCAATAAGCAGCATCACATCGGCATTGCTGTGGGCTGTCTGTTCAACCTGAAGCGGATCTATAATAAAGTCTTTGCGCAGTACCGGAATTGCAGCCTTTTCTCTGATCGATTCCAGGTAATTCAGCGATCCCTGAAAATAGTGCTTATCGGTAAGAACCGATAGTGCCAGCGCCCCGCCTTCTTCATATGCCGCGGCAATTTCGACCGGCTTGAAATTTTCGCAGATAACGCCTTTTGACGGCGATGCTTTTTTTACCTCCGCGAGTACTCCCGGAAGTGAATTTTCAGTCAGCTCCTTTATCAGCGAGCGGCACGGGGATGAGCGTTTCCGGAAAGCCGGATGTTTTTTTCGAAGCAATCGGATTTCTTCTTTTTTGGTACGAATGATTGTATCAAGAAAAGTGGCCATCTCATATCACACCGGCAATGAAGTTTTCAAGTAACAGTTTTCCTGTTTCGGTCAGGATCGATTCCGGATGAAACTGAATGCCTTCAATTGGATATTTTTTATGCCGGATGCCCATGATGATTCTGTCTTCTGTTTCCGATGTTATCTCAAAGCAGGGGGGGAGTGTTTTGCGTTCGAGAATCAGGCTGTGATACCTCGTTGCGCGGAACGGGCTGGGAATGTTTTTATACAGCGCGCCGTTTTTATGGAAAATGTCTGAAACTTTGCCGTGCATCAGATACGGCGCCCTGATCACTTTTCCGCCGAACGCACAGCCGATTGACTGATGTCCGAGGCAGACCCCGAGTATGGGGGTTTTTGCTCCGATTTTCTTGACAGTCTCCACAGAGATTCCTGCGTCGTCGGGCGTGCCGGGCCCCGGTGAAATCACAATGCCCGCCGGGCCGAGCTCCTCTATTTCCTCCGGCGTAATTTTATCGTTCCGATACACCTGGATCTCGGGATATATTTCGCCGATATATTGTACCAGATTGAATGTAAACGAATCGTAGTTATCGATCATGAGAAGCATGCATACTGCCTTTTTGTGGGTTGTTATGCGCAATATCATAACCATCACGCAAAGAGTAAAATATTATTGTGCGCGCTGTTTTGCCACCCAGTGCACGTTGCAGTGACTGTGAATGCCTGCATTGTATTATTTTTAGGCCCGGTACTTTTACTTTTTTCAGGTTCTATCTGCACTAGTTCAGAGGCACATGATCCCCGGCAGCAATGAATTTCATATCCCGGATGTCGGCGACCGGATCGGTAGCTTGAAAATATCCGGAACAATTGCCTCCGGCGGTATGGCAATCGTTTATAAGGCATACCATGAGGAGCTGGAAGTAGTCCGCGCGGTCAAGCTCTTGAAGCCGGGGCATAAGCCTGAGAGCAAAAAGAGGATCCAGACCGAAGCAAAAATTGCCGCGCATTTGAAGCATCCGAATATTGTTCAGATTTATAATGCCGCGCTGTGGGAAAACAACCTTCCTTATATAGAAATGGAGTATGTCGACGGGGTATCAATTCATGAACTGCTTGCGCAGGTAAAAAGGATTCCGTGGATAATAGCAGCATCGACTGCGGCGATCCTCTGCCGGGCACTTACCTATGCTCAGGCACAGCGAATGACAGTTTACGGCAGGAATTATCACGGGGTTGTTCACCGGGATATCAAGCCGGCAAATATTCTGGTCTCCAATTCAGGTGAGGTCAAGCTTGCCGATTTCGGTATTGCGCTTCCGGGAAGCGAAAGCCTTCACACGACCGGGGCAACGGTAATGGGGACCGCACCGTATATCAGTCCGGAGCAGATTAACGGCATAAGGCTTGATATACGGTCGGACATATATTCCCTGGGCGCAGTGGTGTATGAAATGGTCGGCGGGGAAAAAGCATTTCCGCAAAAAGCCATTTCAAAACTGGTACGGGACAAATTGCGTGGCTACTACCGGCCTGTCCGTGAGCTGGTACCCGAACTCCCTCAGTCGCTGGCGACTGTTTTAGAGAGAAGCCTCAGCACAGAAAGAGAAAAACGTTATCCTTCCGCCTCGGCATTTTCCGAAGCTCTTCAGGGATGTATTTCCGCGCAGGGGAATGGTTCGGTGGATATGATGGTCAGGCGATATGTGAGCGACCGGGAACCCGGCTCGGTTACCGGTGCGGTAAAGGCGGTTGCCCGCAGGTCACGGCGCGGAAAGCGAAGGCTTATCGCCGGCAGTATCCCTGCCGGAGTACTCCTCCTTATACTTCTATGTGTTCGCTTGTATCAGACAAATATCCGGCCACCGGCCGGTCCGTTACCGTCCCGGGAAATATCATCAGTGCAGGAGACGCACGCGGTGAGTAAAGAAAAACCGGGGCCTTCCGACACCGTTCCTCTGGCGGTCGGTACAGGTAGAAAAAAAGCGACAAAAGGACCGGGCGAAGCAGGGAAGAAGGCGCGTGCTCAGCAAGCTGCCGGAAAACAGAAAAAAAAATCCATACCCGACAAAAATGCCGGTGGAAGCATTGAAGACGGTTTTGCCGCGTATCAACGGGGAGATTACCGCATGGCGGTTGATTTGCTGCACGCGCTGCCCGGCGAAATGTTCACCGGTACATCCCGGGCGCGGCGCGCGCTTGTGCTGTTCGAATCATTTTGTGCTCTCAACAAGCCCGACAGCGCCCGTCAACACGCATCCCGGGCACCGCATGATGACGGTCATTATTTTCTGTGTATGGGAAGGCTGCACCAGGCACAGGAACGATACGTCCGTGCTGAAAAGTATTTGCTTAAAGCCCAGGCGGCACACTCTGTTATGGGACCGTCGACACAAATGGAAGCGGTTTACTACTGGGCGGTCAACCGGAGTGAGCTTTACAAAAAAAAGCCAAACATCGAAAACCGCAGAAAAATGGTGGAGGCGTGGAATAAATTCGTCCGGGCATTCTGCGGTCCCGGGAACAACATCCGGTATTGCCAGAAAGCAAAGAAACGGCTGACCGAACTTGGAAAAAACTAGTGTCCTGTATCGCACGTACGGGTGTGTTTCCATGAAGCTGTTTTCGTTCCTGTTGGGGGGCAATGATGGCGAATACCGGACGTATGCACCTGATCATGCTCCGCTATAGCGTGGCTACACGACGGCGAGTAAGCAACGAAGACAGGGATGAAAAGGGCCCGTGGAACCATATTCGCAATTATGATACAGGACACCGGCCGGAATTGCTGAGCGCCGGTTGTGTCACGCCCCGTGGCAGCGGTGAGGCGGGGTGCTGTTTGATAAAGCTGAAGCGATTGCTGATTCAGGAGGAGCTTTACTCATTTCTCTCCGACTATTTCCCGAGCGTTTTTTATCGCGGCAAAAAGAGCCATAGCTTTATTCACGGTTTCTTCGTACTCAAGCGAGGGCACCGAATCGGCCACAATTCCCGCACCGGCCTGGATATAGGCGACATTATCTTTGAAAAGAATCGTGCGTATTACAATACATGAATCGAGATTGCCGCTGAAATCGATATACCCGAGCGCTCCGCCATAGATATTCCGTCGTACCGGCTCGAGTTCATCAATGATTTCCATGGCCCGGATTTTCGGCGCGCCGGAAAGCGTCCCCGCCGGGAAACAGGAAAAAAGCGCATCAAGAGCATCACACCCGTCTTTCAATTTTCCGAATACATTGGTAACAAGATGCATGACATGCGAATATTTTTCGATATGGATCATATCTTCAGCCCGTACTGACCCGAATTCACACACACGTCCCAGATCGTTTCGTCCAAGATCAACCAGCATGACATGCTCGGCTATTTCCTTGGGATCGTTTTTGAGTTCCTCTGCAAGCCTTTCGTCTTCATGCTCATCCCTGCCCCGGCGTCGCGTTCCTGCTATAGGACGGGTTTCGGCAATGCCGTCTTCAACTCTGACCAGCATTTCCGGTGATGCACCGATAATCGAGGCATCATTACAGGAAAGATAATACATATACGGTGATGGATTTACGG
>WJKA01000168.1 GCA_014729375.1 Chitinivibrionales bacterium | reverse complement strand
TGTTTTGGAGGTCGATATTGCGGGGGTGTGACTCATTATGGCACTCGATACAGTTTTTGTCAAGAATCGGCTGGATGATTTTTTCGTAACTGAATCCTGAGGTATCGAGATCATAGAATGGCTCCAGTGGCCGGGGGCCGAGCGCCATAGCGCGGGGTGTATAACCAAGCGGCGGTGGCACTTCATTTTTGTCTTCATGGCACCCCACGCAGGAAAAATCTTCACCGGGCTGCACAACCGCCCAGGAGCGCATGGTCTGCGCGACACTCCCGGCGGTATCGATAGCCTGAAAGTAAACCGGCAGTCGGGCGGGGGCAACGAACGCCGCTGAGCCGTCTTCATACACCGGCGCTTCACCAAGCACATGCTTGACATCCCAGGAGCCTCCGGGATGCGCAATCGGCGAAACAAAAGACCCGTCGCCAAGATCGCCTCCCCATCGCGCACCGCCGGCTGAACCGCGACGGTATTCCAGCGCAACAACACGGATTTTCTTAATCGAGCCTCTTTGCACACCTTTCAATGAAAGTCCCTGATAAATATCCTGCACATAAAAATTGCCTGTTTTCTTCCGGTAATCGACCTTGCTTGAAATAACCGGCGGCTGCGAGGTTTCAAGCAATACCGGCTGTAAGCAGGAAACCGGGCCGTCGTCGACAAGCAGCTCCTTCTCATTGTTCCTTGTCACGAAATAGAGCCCCATCCGCTTGCTTTTTACTTCACGGTAATTGAAATCCGGCGCATACGAGACGAGACACGCATTCTCATCAAGCGGACAGGGATAAGCATAGCACTCGCCATACTGACCGAAATGGTCGAGGATTGCATACCGGTCGAAGCCGTCGGGTATCCAGTCGTCTTCATTAACAAATGACAAACCGCTTGTGTCCTGGCGGCCCTTGGTGATATCGATAAAGACCAGCTTGCCCACCTGGCAGGCATGATGCCCCGTTGCGATTGCCATGACTGTCGTGTTTGAACCGGGGACCGCCCGCGGCTGATGAATGCATGGAGGATAGACCGTGTTGTTCCCGTAATACTCCAATTGCTGGGCGCCGTCGGGATTCATCACAAAAAGGCTGCGGATAAACGGGTGACTCCGGTCATTATATTCCCATCGGGTATAAATAACCTTGCCGTTGGGCATGAGCGTGGGATTGCTCGTATGGACCTGGTCAAACGCGATACGCCTGATATAGTTGCCGTCCTTATCGCAGAGATAAAAATTAGTGACCGGCGATCCGGTGCAGGGGACTTTCACACCGCAGCGGGTGGACGAAAACAGGATATTGCCCGTAGGAAGATAGACCGGTTCCATATCGGCATATTCAGGGCCATAGGTAATCTGGCGCACGTTTTTTGATGCGATATCAACTTCAAAGATTTTGTAATTCTCACCCTTGTTTTTCCGGGCATAAAGGATTCTCGTGCCGTCAAATGAGATACAGGGATCGCGTATCACCCCGTAACTGCTGGAGACGATCGTTTCAACTTCGACATCCACCCCGTTCAGGGTCATCAGGCACAGCGATGTTCTATCGTAGTAATTGGGTGAGGGTTCCACTTCCTCCATGCTGCTGGGGGTGACGCCGCAATGAAGCTTGTGCTTGACAAAAACAACTTGAGCCATCTTGTTCTGATACGGGGCAAAAAGCTGCTCGCGATTCGCCAGCCGCGCCTCGATATAGGCCTGCTTGTACAGTGATTCCTGCGATGAAGTTTTCGCCAGGCCGTCCCCGACATTTCCCTTTAGCCGCATTACTGTTTCCGGTGGCAGGCGATGACAGATATTGGTGAATGCCCGACGGTATCCGATCAGGTCGACCCCGTCCTGCGTTTCCCAGTCACTGATTACAGATTCTGAAATCTCCACTGCATGGACTTGCAAAAATAATGCGATGAGTATCAGAAATTTCGGAATACAAGTAATCGCCACAGTAGCACTCAGGTTTTTCTTTGCCACGAATATTCTCTCATGCTGAACCGGCAGAGCCGGAAATAACAAATTACAAATCTGAAACAAATGAAAAGCAAGTAATTCCCCGAGCCATATACACGAAAATTCGTGAATTATTCATATACAGACATCGAGAACTGTACATGCCTGAATTTACATTGTCATAGCGCAAATAGAACACTACGATCATTATACGTTTATAATTTAAGCAAAACCGGAATACAAATTCTAAATTAAAATTGCATATATGTCATATATTTATTCAACTTAATAAATGGCCGGTAATAGCACCATCCACGGCCCCAGGAAATTCAAAATGGGCGGTAGCACCCACTCGGGTATGTAATGCCTGTCATTCCGGCGGACCGCGGATCCGGTCCGGGGCAGGAGCCGGATTTCAGAAGCGCACAGGAGGGTTCTCGCTTATTAACTTTTTCCCCTTCTGAAAAGTTTCGCTTCGACCTAATTGTTACGGGAATAGTGGAAATCTATTATCACCAGTTTTTTCGATTGGCTGAGCGACGGTGGAAGGCGTAACTTTCGTCCGCCGTTTTTCCCGGCAATATCGAATCGAGCCAGACAGGCTCCTTTCAAATCGTATATTGCACCGGCGGTAGCATGCACCGGGACAGTAATCGATGAACCTGAGAGACAGCGCATGCGACGCACTTCAGGGCGCCCGGCTTGCGGGGCCGAAGCACCAGTTACTGCACCTGTCGGCTGGTCCCCTTGCAGCAGCGGAACACCGTCTTCATAAATCCACAGTTTCGCGATCCCGATCTGCTGTTCGCCCATGCCCGAATACAACAAGTAAAGCTGGTTGTCTTCTTCGTAAACGAATGGCTCCCGGAGCGCTTTTGCTTCACCTTTTTTGTAATCCATTATATCCAGATTGCCTCCTTCCCAGTCGAGTTCCGGTTTGAGAACCGTAAGAGGGTATTCGGCCGGAGCAAAGACCCATTCTTCGGGCGGCGCCGAAACATTCTCGAGTCGGCACATCTGGATGTGCTCCGGTACTGTGTCGAGACCCAACTCGTACTCTTTCTGGTCGGGGAACAGCGAGAAAAAGAGGTAGGTTACGCTACCCTTCACGTAGACGCCGGGATGGCGGGCCCCGCACGCGCTCTTGCAGATCTCACCGCGGGTGGATTCGGCTCGACAACATGGAAAGCCGCTGTAGAAATGATACAGGGCCAGAAGTTTCTCGTAGTTGGCAAAGGGCTCGGCCGACTTGCGGATGAAGCCGATGCGGGAAAAAGCATAGTAGTTGTCGTCACCCTCAACAGTGAAGGACCGCCAATACTTGCTGCCCAGACCGTACCGATCATCGGGGGTGAAGGTCTTGCCGTCATCGGAAAAGGCCACCCCGGTTCCGTCGTCGTTGATCCAGCTGGCATGGTAGTACATGATGAATCGCTGGTTCTCCTCGTCGATGTGCACATCGGGAGCCGACATGTGTCCACTCTGATCAGGGTCGATCGCCATAGGAAAGGGCGCCTCGGTGTAGGGGCCGGTAATCTCGTCGGCGTAGAACAGCATAAGATGTTTTCCGGCATGATGGGCGCAGTACAAATAGTACTTGCCCAGGGGGGCGGGGGCCCAGTCCGGCACCTTGATCAGCGTGGGAAACATCAGCGTACCGCACCCGTAGTTGCTCGTATGCGGACCGTTGTCCTGATCGATCTTGACACTCTTGATCAACGGCTCGCCTAAGAGCCGCTGCGTTTCTACTCTCAACTCAACCGCCTGCACGGCAATGAACAGTCCAACCACCGCCACCGCGACGGCGGCTCTCTGAAGGTTTGTCTGAAATGCGTGTGTATGCTTCATAGCGAGAACTCCTCTGCTGATTTCAAGGTTAGCGGACCATTATTTTTTTTATGACGCGCCCGTGCGCTCCTTGTATTCTTACGATGTATGCTTGAGCATGCGCGCGCCCCTCAGGTGCGGCGCTCGTGAGGTCCCATCGTCTTCCATCCAGTGTAAAGAACTCTATCGACGCATCACCCGGTGAATCGATCGATGCTCTGATGCGGCTGAGTGCTTGATGTACGGTTTGATACCCGGCAATGGGTTGCCTGCTCCGCGTGGCATCGCTTCCAATCATGAGATAGTCGAAGATATACCCTTTCTGGTCGACCTTCAGCACAAGCTCGTGGGCGCCTTCCGAAAGTGTTACCTCACCTGCTGCAAGCCGCTCCCATTGCTGGTATCCGCCTGTTGTTCCCTGTGCAATGGGCCCGGTTATGTTCTCACCGTCAAGAAACAGGGTAAAGGATCCCGCGGACGTGCCGTTTGCCGCATTCACAAATACCGGGTACGTGCCGGCCGTGGCGGTCTGTATGGTATACACGAGCCATTCGCCCGTTTCGGTCGAGGTAATCATGTATCCTGAACCGCCTTCATCGATATCGACGTCTTCATTCAGGCGATATTTTCCCTTTGTATTCCCTGTTTCGGAGTCATGATACGCGTTTCCCTCGCCTCCAAGATCGAAATCTTCAGCCTGCATAATCCCCGGAACCGTCATGGCGCCCCCGTGAAACGGCGTTGTGGGCCCATGCGTCGGCGCACCGGGAAGATCATTTGGATCAATAACATTTACAGTAATTGAAACTTGCGACGTCTGGCCGCTGTTGTCAAACGCCTGCACGACAATATCATGGCTTCCCGCGGGGGCGTCACTCCAGAGGTACGTATATGGCGCATCGGTATCTTCACCTCGCACCGATCCGCCGCTGCTGAACGTGACCTTCTCCATGCTTCCATCGTCGGATGCACCGGCCTCAACGAATATTTTCTCACCGATAGAAAACGTTGCATTGTTTGACGGTGAAATAATTGTCACTACCGGAGGACGGTCGACGTCGCCGCAATTACAATGGGCAAGATCGCAGGGATAGGTCCCGTAATCCGGCTCCCAGCAGAGCGGATAATCGCTGCTTTCGACACATTCCCGTATATCGGCCCGTCCCCCGGCGTCAACGCCCTCATGCGGATACCACGATATCCCGATAGCCTCGAGCAGCGCATAATGCTTGCAGCTTGCCGCCGGAATCTCGGTGCAGATACTCGGGAAACCGTTTGCATGGAGCTTGAGCGCTTTCTGCGCTGATTCATGCTCCGGAGTCGGGTCGATAGTGCCGCAGCATGCCCACCCATAGCCGTGCCATCCAATCGCCTCTTTTCCGTTGAAAGGCACGCCCCTGCTTCTCAGCTCTTTTGCCTTGTCAACAAGCTTGTCGAAATTGCCCGGATGGGACGGGGTCAGCATGATCACCATTTTCTCGGGTGCATGCTGACGAATAATCTCCCAGCACTCCATATGCCCGTCGACATCGTCGCCTTCATTGTAGATTTCGTAAAGAACATGCGTCTCGTCGGCATACCGGGGCGCAATCCTGCGCCAGAATTCCATGTTGATTTCATGATCGTAATTCATATCATCACCGTCGCTGACAATACTCAGATACACCCCCAGCTCACGCGAGACTTTTACCCAGGTATCGATGTTGGGCAGCCGCTTGTCAAAATCGCTCCATCCGTCCACTTTCGAGTCGAATGGATTCGTGGCAAAAAATTTCACCGTGTTAAGTCCCATCTCTTTTGCGCCTTTGATATTGGTGCGGATTTTCTCCTCATTCCCTTCCCCGCTGCCGGCCTTTGCCGCGCGCAGCAGTGTACCGCGGTCCGAAACGATCGTTTTGCCGTCATCAGAAATTTTCGGCCGGCCGCGCTGCTGCGCGAAAACTGGAATTAATGCTGAAGCGAGGACAACCGCTAAAACAGTTTCTGACAGTTGCATTCATAGCCTCCTTTACCTGTGGAACACGCCTTATTCATTCGGTCAAAACATTCCTATGGCTTAATTCTTTTTCGTATCACGCATCCGGGACGATTGACAAGGTAGACACCGGTGGGAAGTTCGCCGCTGCGCGGTTTCCCGCCGACGCCAATCATTCTTCCGGTTAAATCATATAGTGTTGCTTCGCCGCGGGCCGGAGACATCCGCTTATCGTGTGTAAACCATGTATGCGGACGGGCCGCTTCTACCGCTCCCGTATTCATGAGCAGGGTCATGGCCTCGTGCAGATTCACCAGAACATCGGCCTTCAGTCCGCTCCACTGATGCTCATCCTCAAGAGCTCGTTGCATCGGATCTGCGGAGAGGTTCCTGAGCCCGCTGTAGTGGATCATGCCGGTTTCCATGTCCTGCGAGGCCAGGGTGGCATGAAACAATGCTCTGGCTTTGGCCAGCGCCGCGTTGTCACCGTTTTTTTTGTGGACCAAGGCGTACACAACCGCCATACGCGCGCTTGTATACGCCTGCCCTCCGCCCTTGCCTCGCGGTATGACCGGATCGCTGATTGACGGTGTGAAGCTTCCGGCTACGCCCGGTTCAAACGGACTCCAGTCGGCATAGGTGCTTTCGATATAGTCGATAACCCTGTTCAAGTGCGCATCGGAGTAGTCGCTCCGGTATTTGACAAGGTAGAGTGCATACATGGTTGGCCCCAGCGAAGCGCCCGGCCGGATACACGTCCCCGCGTTCCACAGGGCGTCCTGATTCGAATTTACGTTGCCTTTCATCCATGCGTATGCATCGTCCTCCGCACCGGCGTAATCATCCACGCCGGCTTCGGCCCTGAGTCTGCCCAGGAACAGAAGGATTTCTGCGCATTGAAGGTCTTCGTTGTCGTATGAACGGTCGTTTCGCTCACACGATTCACCGTCGGAATAGCCGCCGCTGCCCGCAATATATGTCCAGGTACCGCTGGATCGTTGCAGTTCCCTGAAACCGTTAGCGAGCATCTTTGCCCGGCGCAGCCACACCTCATTTCCTGTCATACCGTAAAGGTCCAGATATGCATAACCGGCCCAGGGATAGAACCATCCCATGGTTTTGTATATCTCCGGGAATCCATAGCGATTATTTCCCTGTATGATAAGAAAGTACCCGCCCCGTTCGGCCATGGACCGGGCATGTCGTTTCGTCGCGGCGTCTGAAGCGAGATCGTAGAGAAGACGCATACCTCCCGCTGCGGCGTAGCCATTGAATGGGGCGCCGTCATACTGTTTGGTGCCGGTGGAGGCCGCGGTGATCACCAGTTCATCGGCGTGGAACGGCCCGAGTTCGGCTGAGGTTTGCAGCCATTGGAGGGCCCTGACGATCCGCTCCTTCGAATCAGCAACCGGCTGAAAATACGGCCCGTCGAATGAAGATGCACTTCCGTTGGAAGAGACCGGTACGACAGGCGCATAGGCCGGTTTCCAGGTGGGAACGGGTCTTCTGACCGCGAGACGGCCGACAAAGGGATATGAGTCGCCGCCGGACCGCGCAATCGTACCGCATACGCGGTTGCCGAACACTGCCCCGCGCACGGTATAGTCACCCCCAACGTCCGGTCCCTGGATACTGACCTGCAGGTTGACGCTGTCCGATGTCAGACTTCCCGAACCCGAACCGACTGTGTGTGCGCCAATGTGCGAGCCTTCCCGATCCAGATACGGCTGAATGTGCCCGGCTTCGCTGAGCGTTGTCTGGACTGTCCCGTTGGGATCGCCATATGTGGAAGTCCGCGGACTGAGGTAGCGAAGATCGCCCGATGCATAGGCGCCGCCGCTGAAGTCGACAACAAGTTCGTAGGCATCTCCCTGTGAGCTGCTGTGGATGAAAACAAGCGCCAGCGACATTGGCGAAATCGACGGCGCTTCGCTGAGCGTGCCGCTCACCAGACCCGAGACCGCGCTTGATGTATCTGTTCTGAAGGAGTCCTTGCCATGATCAAAGGGGCCCAGTTCTCCCGTATAGCTGCCGGATATGGCAGATCCATCTATCGAGGCATCCAGATCCACCGTGACGGATCGGGGTGTGTCCAGATACGGGTGTTCCATGGATGCGGTAATCGTACCCGAGATTGTACCCGCCGAAACAGTCAGTGCCGAAATATCCGGCACGGTCCACACCGGCCAGCGACCTTCGTAAACCCGATTATACCCGCCACGTATCACCCGCAGCGGCGCGGTCAGAATTGCCCGTTGCACGCCCCCCGCACCGGTAACCAGGTGCAGGTCGGCCGGGTAGGCCCGGTCGAACAATCCCTCGATGCGAACAGTCGTTACCTCTGTCGCCGCGAGTCCTGCATACACAATAAGTGCTATTACAACTGCAGTTTTTTTTACCATGTTCTCGCCTCCTGTATCCGGTTACGGCCGGTTTTTGACTTCCATATTCACAGACAACGCATTGTTATTCAGTATGTCGCTATGGTGTTGTTATCAAACGATAGAGTATCGAACCATCATCTTTCTCTGCACCAACAATAGTAACGCCAAGCGTATTATTTTTAACCAGCACCGGTGAATTTTCACCGCGTTGACGGGCAACCAGCCTGCCGTCAAGCGCATAGAGCGATACTGCAGCCGCGCCCTGGACATGTATCGAATTATCTTTCCGCAAGAGAATGACTGCACGATTACCGGTTTTCCTGTCCTGATCCGGAAAACCTGCAGTAGCGTCATTAAGCACGGTGAATATCTGCGATAACGCTGCGGTACCACTTCCGTATTTCCGCACGCGGACAACCGCTTCGGTCGACGCCATGTCCGGAGTGATCGTATAGGTGAACCGCCCCCATTCCGGATGGTTGAAATCCACACTTTCGTTGAACTTCAAAGCGCTGAGATCGACGAAGTCGATGCCTGCGTTCGATGAATATTCCACATATACTTCATCAACAACCGAAATAATTGTCGACCATTCGATTACCAGCTCTTCGCCAACGCTGAATGTTTCACCGCCGATTGGCGCCAGCAGTGTAATCGGATCATCGGGTGGACTGATTTCGATATAGTCGACAATATGGCCGGTCTGATCGAATGCAAGCGAAAGAACATGTTCTCCGGCCGGTATTACGATATTGCCTTTTGCAAATTCCTTCCACGTATCATAGCTTCCCGTCGAGCCGGACAGCGGACCGGTAATGTCCTCACCGTCAATTGCAACATGAAAAGAGCCTTCGATTGAGCCGTTTGCCGCCGCAACCGTGATCGTGTACGCCTGCTCTTTCGCAACGGTTACCGAATATTTGAGCCATTCTCCTCCCCGGGTAGCGCTGACAATCATGCCCGTACCGCCGTTGTCTACATCGACATCTTCATCCGACCGGTACGATGTTTTCGAATTTCCCGCCGATTCGTCATGATACGCAATGCCTTCACCCCCGAAATCGAAATGCTCGCATTCGATCCGGCCGGGCACTGCATGGGGGATGCTGTCGGGATATGCATACAGACCCGCTACGGTAATGGTGGCCTTGTCTTCGGCTGTTTCTCCGGCCTTGTTTTCCACCACAACGGCAACTTCATGGGCGCCTTCACCCGAAGCAGTCCAGGCGGTCTCCCAGGGTGATGATGTTTTCGTGGCAATGGTGGAGCCGTCGACCGTAAACGTGACCTGCTCGATATCCGTTGATCCGCCGGTAACCTGCGCGGCAACCGGCACCGATACTCCCGGCTGCCAGGAGGAGTTGTTTGAAGGCGTTTCGAGATATACGGTTGGTCCGGATGTAGCAAAATCGCCGTCATAATAATCCTGCGGCGTAAAATCTCTCATCGGGCCCATGATTGTCGCGCCATTGCTCACGCGCACCACATATCCTTTTGAACCTTCCACCCACATGATAAAATCTTCATTGCACTGGGAGAAACGATGCATTTCAAAATTACCGCCCCGTTTTTCAAGGACCCGATACGGCGTAACTCCCAGATTTCCCGGGCACGAGCCGTCGTCACTGCAGCTCGGCGGGGCGTTGTCAAATTCGATAATCGCGGTTTTTGCATGACTTGCATGGCAGGCATTGAACAGGTTCCCGCTTTTCGATATTGCGCCCATGCAGTGGTTGTCCCAGCGTTTGTCATCCGAAGGCTTTCCGATCGTATAAATAATCACATGTCCGTCATTATTACCGTCCGGACGCTTCGGCCTTCCCCACGAGCACGCCTGCTTCCGTCGCGACAGACCTGTAGCTGCCGGATTTGATCGCCGAGGTTCGAAAACGCCGACGTGTGTACTTTCTGCGGACTCCCGGACCCGTCGTCTTTCACCCGGTAAATGTCCCAGTCGCGGGAATAATAGATATACCCGTTTGTACACCACGAAAGCGTCTGGGCTTCTTCGCCGTTGTTTATCATTCCGCCTGATTTTATCTGATGCGGATTGGCGCCGTCACTACCGACAACGTATATATCATCGTTGCGCACATACACGACCCGCCCGGCATCGGGGGAAAAGGCCGCGCCGTAGCATGATGAATTATCCAGCAGAACTTCGGTGTCGTCACCGGAGACAAGCACCAGATCGCCGGGAGTGGTCCTCCCCGCTTTGATCCCCGGTTTGTGAAGTTAAGTCGTCATGGGGCGGCAGGGGCGCGAATCCGTTGTACTGGGTAAATGCACGCAAACAGCGTACACTCGGGCATATGGCACGTCGATACCTTTACGAACAAAAAAGAGCAGACATGCCGTGCAGATTCGATGTGATCGGTATCAGCCCCCGCGGTATCGATCATATACAGAATGCATTTTTTATTTTGAGTACCTGATAGCCGCTGCAATTGTTGAGAATCGAACACCTGTATT
>WJKA01000167.1 GCA_014729375.1 Chitinivibrionales bacterium | reverse complement strand
CCTTTGACATGGCCGAATAATTCACTTCGCAACAACTCGCCTTTGAGGCTTGAGCAATTCAATTCAACAAATGCTTCTGATTCCCGCGGGCTTTTGTCGTGGATCCATCGCGCCAGTACCCCTTTGCCCGACCCGGTTTCGCCCTGGATCAAAATCACCGTATGATTTGCCGCGGCAACTTCGGCATATTCGAGCAATTTTTTCACCGATTCGCTTGTGCCGAAAAACGGCTCCCGCTTGTGGTCCAACCGTTGCTGAACAAGCTTTTTTCTTCGAAGCGCATGGTATTCAAGGCTCTTGGCAAGGTTGCTCTTGAGATCGTCCATATCGATCGGTTTGGTTAGAAAATGGTCTGCACCGTATTTGGTTGCTTTCACCGCGGTCGGAATATCGCCCACGCCGGTCAGAACAAATATCGAGATACCCGGATAGGTGCTTTTTATCCGGGGTATCCATTGCAGCGCGTTGCCGTCCGGAAGTTTCAGGTCAAGCAGGACAGCATCGAATGAATTCTGCGAAATAGCCTCTTTTGCCTCCTGCAGTGTTGAGGCCCCCCGGGGATCATATCCTGCTTTTTTCAGGTATCGCTGATACCCGAACAAAGCCGAATCATCGTCCTCAACAAGCAACAATCGCGGATTTTTTCGTGACATATCTTTGCTCCGGTAGAAGATTATTGTGTGCCATATCTGAAAAAATAATTTGCACCTGTTCACATGTGCAGCCGGTAAAAAAAATCTGCAATATATGCATATATATAAAATACATATGGTTGTCTCTGTTCAGCGCTGAAATAAATCTTTCATTTTTACGCAAATATCAGGCCATGTGAGGAAACTATTGATTTTTTGACTTGCGCGCCGGGTTTTTAACCGGCGGTGTGGCTCAATCCTTATCCATCGGCCTCTTCTTTTTTCATACTTTTTGCATCGCTACTCCGTGCTTTTTCGGCTTCGGCTTTCTGGTCGGCCACGGCTTTATTATGTTCGATATCGCCGTTGACCCCCTTGTATCGCTCATCGAGCGCTTCCAGCAGCGACTGCCGTCCATAGAGGATAAGGGTATCTCCCGGCTTGATAACGGTTCCTGCCTCAAGCGCGCCGATATACGGTCCTTTTTTCCGCTGGATCCCCAGCACATTGACACCTTCATCTTTAAGCCGTGATTGTGCGAGAGTCCGGTGTGCGAGCCAGTCATTTTTGTCAATTTTCAGCTCAGCGATGCCGTAGCCCGATGCAAGGTGAAGGATGCTGGCGTAATCTTTCAGCTCGAGCTTGCTGTAGCGTTTCAGCGCCCAGTCGATAACAATTGAAAGCTGTTTGTCGATCCATTTGCTTTGCGAAATTACCATAATCACAATAATCCCGGCAAGCAGAACCAGCAGGCGGAGAGTGATATCACCGCTGGTTTCCGATTTTATGAATCCGAGCATAAGTGATGAGATCGAGGTAACGATACCTGCATTGCCCAGAAGCATCAGCAACATGAGGATGCGGCGCCTGAGCGGGTGGTTGACCACATTTTCCGATTCGTTGGTGGTAAATCCAACGCCGGTAAACGCGGAGCGCGCCTGAAAACGCGCGGATTCTTTTGACAGCCCGGTATGTGCCAGGGCACTTGTCGCAACGCGCGTTATCAGGAGGGAAAAAGCCAGGATTACCAGAAGGGATGCTATTGCAAGCATAGTTATACAATTTAATACATGCCGACCCCTGGATTATAATGATACGAGTCAAAATAGTATGTCTGCCCCCGGGGTATCTCTCTTCCGGCGACTTCCATTTTGCTTTTAACGACCCGTGCGCCGGCATCAAATGCATTATCCACCGCGGCATGATATTCGGCCCAGGTGTCAACTTCGCCCTCAAGAGTTGCAACGCTGTTTTCGACATCGATATCAAGATCATTTTCATCGACATGGCCACTCCAGAAGAATTCCTGACGGATATTGCGGCGGATAATCTTATCGCTTTTCCATTGCCAGGTTTGCGGTACGGAAATATTATTCTGGATTGCCGCCACGCCTTTCACCCGGGAAACTACCGTGCCTGCGTGGGCTTTTTCGTAATAACTGTCCACTGTTCCGTACAGGTATGCTTTCTTGTTGCGCACCACCGGCCTGATCTCATGCCGTTCGACTACAGGATCACGCCTGAGCGCGGCAAGCACCTCGCTTTCGATATCCCGGTCGGACGGCGAGGTTATATCGGCAAACAGATAGTTTTTCACCATGCGCACGCCGACGGTGTTTCTCGCATTGTCTTCAGCAGCAAGCTTGGCTTCCAGGTTGTCCACTTCACCGGACAGCGTAACGATGCCCTCATCAACCTCGACATCTATTCCGGAAGCAGCGGTCCGCGGATCGTATACTAATGCATCATGTACTGACGCCTGTATTGCGCTGTCGGAAACATCGGGAGGAAAATGCTCCCGCCTGAGTTTTTGCGCGGCCCACCATTCAACATTCAAGTCACCTGCATCGACATCCAGTACACCGGCAACCCATGCCTTGTTTTTTGCCATAATT
>WJKA01000166.1 GCA_014729375.1 Chitinivibrionales bacterium | reverse complement strand
TAACGTTGCACAGAACCCCCCGACTATTTGTGCAAATCGACAAGGTATTTTATGCCGCGGCGTTTTTTTAACTATTTTGTGGCTATGCTTAAAACGAAAAAAGTGTGTTTGCCGAATTTTCTGCTTGTCGGTGCGGCAAAGGCCGGGAGTACTGCTGTTGCGACATATCTCGAACAGCACCCGCAGATATACATGAGTCCGATGAAAGAGCCGAAATTCATTTCATCGCATTTTATCAAACGTCCGTATAACGGTCCCGGCGATGACTTTGTTGAAAATTTTACCATACGGAATCTCCCGACCTACCAGGGATTGTTCAGATGGGTCCGGCGGCATCTTGCTATCGGCGAGGCGAGCGTTGAAAACCTTTTTTATTATCAGAAAGCAATACCGGTAATCAAGAAGCTTCTGGGAAATCCGAAAATAATCATACTTTTGCGGAATCCGGTAGACCGGGCTTTTTCCGCGTATAAAATGATGGTGCGTGATTACCGGGAAAAACTGAGTTTTGAGGAAGCGCTCGAGCGGGAGAAAGAACGCAAAGAGAAAAACTGGGAGTATCTCTGGTTTTACCGCGAGGTCGGACTCTATTACGAGCAGGTAAAAGCGTATTGTGAGGCGTTTACTGATGTTAAAATTGCGTTGTATGATGATTTTCATGACGATACCATTGCGTTTATGCAAAATTTATACAGATTTCTCGGGGTGCGTGATAATTTCAAGCCCGAGGTTTCGCTTAAATTCAATGCATCAGGTCGTTTCCGCAATATTTTTCTTCAATTGCTTTATCGAGCAAGCGGATTCAAGGGTCTGTTGTACAAGTTTCTGTCACTCAACGGAATTTCAGATTCAACAATACTGAGCACGATCGATAGTGTTCGTGAAGGCGATCTTGAGCCGATACATCTTGACCCTGAAACAAAGCATAAGTTGACTAAATATTTCAGCAATGATGTTAAGAAGCTCGAAAAACTGATTGGCCGCGATTTGAAAGAGTGGCTTGCCTGAATACACTGCTGCACATAATGGATCGGGGGAGCACCGGGGAGTGCGATCAAACGTCATAACACGCCGGGAAGCGGCGCTGGGTATTGGGAAAGGTGTTTCCCTTCTGGCTGCGCCGTATAGTATCGGATGTGCCGGTAAGGATTATTCTGATCCTGAGAAACCGAATGTTTTCATTGCAATTGCCGATGACTGGTCGTGGCTTCATTCGGGAATGGAGAAGTATCCGGCAATCAGGACGCCGGTATTTGACCGGTGTGCGCGTGAGGGAGCATATTTTACACACGCATTTGCATCATCACCCTCATGCACGCCATCCCGCGCGGCTTTATTAACCGGTCGCCACTTCTGGGAACTTGAGCAGGGAGCGAATCTATGGGGAACACTTCCTGCAAAATTCAGGGTGTTTCCCGATATTCTCGAACGTGAGGGTTATCAGATCGGATTTTGTGAGAAAGGGTGGGGGCCGGGCAGCGTGAAAGCCGGCGGCAGGAAACGGAATCCTGCAGGGCCCCGGTATGCAAATTTCGGTCATTTTCTTTCGGTCCGTCCTGCAAACACGCCTTTTTATTTCTGGTTCGGCAGTCGCGATCCACACCGGTACTATGGTCCCCGGGCGCGTATCAGCCGCAAGCCGGATTTTGACAAGGTGGACATTCCCCCGTTTCTGCCCGATGTAAAACCTGTCAGGCGGGATATGGGGAATTATCTCTTTGAAGTTCAGCGGTTTGATCGTGAAATCGGACAGGTGCTCCGGTTGCTCGAACGCAGGGGAGAGCTTGATAAGACTATTGTGATAATTACCAGTGATAACGGGATGCCGTTTCCCCGGTGCAAGGCAAACTGTTATGACTGGGGGGTACGTGTACCGATGGCGGTCCGGTGGCCCGGGGTAATCCGGGCGGGTACTGTTGTTGATGATCCGGTGTCTCTGTGTGACCTTGCACCATCGCTGCTTCAGAAATGCGCCACTCGATCGGAAATGCCCCTTATGAGCGGTGATTCACTATGGCCGCTTGTTGTACCCGGGCGGAGCAGTACGGCCGGGCGGCGATATGCATTTCTCGGGCGGGAGCGACATACCCTGGCTCAGGGAGATACACAAGAGGGGTATCCGGTCCGTGCCGTACGAAGCGGCGATTATCTGTATATCCGCAATTTCAAGCCGCAGCGGTTCCCAGCAGGCACACCACCGGCATATCTTGATTGCGATTCATCACCAACAAAACGATATATCATCAAAAATAAAGATAATCCATCAGTCGAGCCCATGTTCAGGTATGCCTTTGCAAAGCGCGCTCCGGAAGAACTCTATGATGTAAAAAATGATCCCGGTCAGGTTAATAATGTTGCCGGGGATGAGAAGTATGCAGGGATTAAAAACGAGCTGTGGACTGTGCTCAAAGATGAGCTTGTCCGGACCGGCGATCCGAGGATACGCGGGGATGGGGATGTTTTTGAAGAATATGCATTTCATACGCTCAAAAGAATTCACCAATAGCAATAAAAAGGGCCTGTCCCCCTTTAGGACAGGCCCGACCCAGAACACCCCAAGGGCTGAACCCCCAAGGAAATACCGAACACCTTTTTACCGTCTCACCATGAATTTCTGCGTCATCGTCGTGCCCTCAACAGTGGCTTTCACCAGATACATGCCGCTTGGAATATTTGTGATATTCCAGGCAGCATCCCCTTTGCCGGCGAAGTGCGTGTCGACGGTTTTTCCCGAAACGGTGAGCAGACGGGCTTTCAGCGGCGAGTTGAGATGAGAAAACGTTATGATTATATCCGAATTGTTTCGAACTATTTTCATGCATGCAGCCATTGCACGGTTCTTTTTGTCCCAGGGTTTGAGTTCGACCATATCAGCCGCGTCAACAGTGGTCTGGCCGGGAATGTAATTATGCTTTGTAACCGTGAGCGTGATATCGCTGATTGAATTATCAACAGCATTCAACTCCACCATGCCGCCGCGGGTGTATCCCCGCATGAAAACTTCATCCTTTTTATAAGCGCATACAAGCGCACTGTCAATCGCAGGAAAAACCCGTACCAGCATTTTGTCGCCTGCGCGTTCGGTCGTAATGTCAAACTCCCCGGCTTCATCGGCCGAATTAGTCCAGAGTTCAAGTTCGGGATCGCCCCAGTGCTGCTGGACAAGGACATTGTGACGGGAAAATTCCATGACATTTGCGTTATACCAGGCTTTTGCGATCCGGTGGATTCCCGCATTATTAAGCAGATCAATAGCCTTGACATATTGTCTTCCCCGGATATTGAAATAATCAATCCCGCTGCTTCCGGTATAGG
>WJKA01000165.1 GCA_014729375.1 Chitinivibrionales bacterium | reverse complement strand
TTACGTATTCATTTAATCAACTGGAGGCATAATGAAACGTCTTATTACCTCAGAAAGTGTTTCCCAGGGACATCCTGATAAAGTGTCTGATCAGATATCGGATGCCGTGCTGGATGCCATGCTGGCAAAGGATAAAAATTCACGCGTAGCATGTGAAACGCTTTGTACCACCGGCCTTGTTGTCGTTGCCGGAGAAATTACTTCTAAATCGGTTGTTGATATTCCCGGTCTTGTTCGAAAAACAATAAAGGAAATTGGATATGACGATCCGACGCTGGGTTTTGATTCTGAAAGCTGCGGGGTTGTGGTTGCCGTCGACAAGCAGTCTCCTGATATTTCGCAGGGAGTTACCGCGGGTACGGGGCTCCACAAAGATCAGGGAGCAGGAGATCAGGGAATGATGTTCGGGTATGCATGCAACGAAACGAAAACGTACATGCCGCTTGCGATCCACCTTGCCCATCGTCTTGTTGAAGAGCTTTCCCGGGCACGGGAAAAAGGTCTTATCAAGTGGCTCCGTCCGGATTCCAAATCCCAGGTAACTGTAGAATATGACGGGTTGAAGCCGATCAGGGTCCATACCGTGGTCATTTCGGCCCAGCACGATCCTGATGTCAAATATGCCACTATAAAAAAGACAATTATTGACAAGGTGATAAAAAAAGTCGTTCCCAAGCGCTATATCGATTCCAAAACTATTTATCATATCAATCCGACGGGCCGGTTTGTTGTTGGCGGCCCTCATGGTGACTGCGGGGTAACCGGTCGCAAAATAATTGTCGATACATATGGCGGCTTCGGCGCGCACGGCGGTGGAGCATTCTCCGGGAAAGACCCATCCAAAGTCGACCGGAGTGCCGCGTATGCTGCTCGGTGGGTTGCAAAGAATATCGTTGCAGCAGGCCTGGCAACCCATTGTGAAATGCAGATTTCCTATGCGATCGGTGTTGCAAAACCGCTCTCAGTCAATGTTGATACCCTGGGGACCGGCAAAATTTCTGATGCAAAAATCCGGGATATTGTACTCAAAACATTCGACCTCAGGCCGCTGGCCATAATCGAGCGTCTCAAACTGCGCCGCCCGATATACAAAGAAACAGCCCGTCACGGGCATTTCGGACGAGAACTCCCGACTTTTACATGGGAAAAAACCGACATGGCAGCGAAACTGAAAAGGGCCGCAAAGGCCTGAAATGTTGCCGTTCACGGATCAGCAAAAGGCCCCGGAATTCCGGGGCCTTTCTTGTATGTGAGCGAATACGTGGCTGATGTAAAACAATTGATCGTACAAATAAATGCTTTCCTGAGTCCGTAGTAAATGTGGAACAATTTTCAATATGGCAGAACCACGCCACCCCCGCAAAGGGGAGAAAAAAAGGCAATTATGAATCAGATACGATGAGATAATTTATTTTTTATCGATTGCTCACAAATCATAGCGAATAATTATGGCAAACTGTTTTTCTTCTTCTGCTGCTTTTATTTCTGTTATTTTCTTATTCCACCACGCTGCCACAGCCTCTGTGAAAGTTATTGAGAGCACTTCCCGCAAGCTGGTCCTTTCCTGGGAGATGGAAGATTTTTCTCAAAAAACCAGCCGGCGTAACGGAAAAGCTGTTACCGAGTTGTCCTTTTCAGGGGCCAATACCGACATTGGCAGTGCCGGAGAGCCGGTATTGCCGGCGTATTCGTTTCTTGCCGGTGTTCCCCGGAAGGGAAATATCCAGATACAATTCAGTTCTGGGAGTGTAAAAAATGTTTCTCTGCCATATCCTGTTGTGACCCGCCCCGACAGGGGCAATCCCGAGATGTATGCTGCCCCAACCTTTACTCAGCAATGGATGTCTCAGCCGAAATATCAATTCATGCGAAAGCATCGCATTGCGAAGCTGGTGATCAGACCTTTTATCTACGAGCCGGGAAGCCGGCGGGTGAGAGTGCTCCTCAAAGGGAGCTGTATCATCACGTTTCCATCATCACCCGTGTTCGGCGGCGTTTCTCCCGGACGTTCGGAATTTTTACAAATGATGAAGCGGAATATTATCAACTACGAGATTTCTTCCCGATGGATACCACCTGCCCGGCGATCACCGGGTAAAAAGGCGGCTGTTTCGTTTCCGCTTGCCGACGGCCCGATACTTCACTTTACGGTTGGCGACGGCGCCGACGGTTTTAATGAAGGCACGATTGACCGGAATGGTATCATGAAAATTACCGGGCAGGAAATTATTTCCACTCTGGGTTCTTCGGTTTCGATCAATCAGCTTTGCCTGTATGCATCGGAGCAGGGAGAAATGAACGATACGACCCCCGGCCTTTCGGAGTTGCCATCTCGCCTTGTCAACGTTCCGCTTGTACGGGTAGATGCTGTCCCAAACGGTGTTGTCGATGAACAGGATTATATCCTCGCGTATGTTACCGAAGCATCCGACTGGGTATATTTCCCGGATTCGAATGCATTCAGCTACAGGCTCAACCGGTATACCGACGATCGCCATTACTGGCTGAAACAGGGGACGGAACCATGGTCGGTCGGTACGTTTTCGGCTCCTGCGCAACAGGGAGAAGTACGTACAAGTTTCCCGAACCGGATTCTGTTCAAAAAGCCGCTTCGCTTGCCTACCATAGAAGAACACGGGATTTTGATAGAATGGGAAGGGGGGATCGACCGGATCTGGAAACGACTTACGCCGGGACTTCTGTCGCTTAATGAGAATTTGCAGATGCCCTTTC
>WJKA01000164.1 GCA_014729375.1 Chitinivibrionales bacterium | reverse complement strand
GTGTCGACGAATGCGGTTTCGGCAAGCAGTTCGTTGAACGTGAGGACCCACGAGAAGACATTTTTCATGTTGTGTTGCCGCGCGCGCTGTTCCATCTGTTCATCGCGGGATGCAAAAATTTCAAGGGGAATGCCTTCGCCGGCCGTCGCAACGTCTTCAAAACTGTAGGAGACATGCTGGTTTTCATGAAGATCGAGTACGTCAACGCGTCGCTGAGCATACCGCCTGACTTCATCAAAACTGGATTCCGGCCTTTTTTCCGGGGCATTCAGCGCCACAACGCGCGTGTAATCGTCATCCGCCCTGTCCACGGCCCGGGTCCCCAGCCCGAACACCAGCCTGATCATGCCCTGCCGGGGATCGATATCATGTGTCCAGGCATACGGATTGAACGAAAAACCGACTCCTGCGATTTGAGGATAATACAAATTCCCGTTTCTGTCTCCTGAAACCCGCTGCACAAGGAGCGCCATCTGCTCATCCTGGCCAAGGAGCCCCCAGTGCTTGCGATACGCAAGGGCTTCCCGTCGCATGGTACTTGCATAGACGGTTCGTACGGCATTCATGAATTCTTCGAGGCGGTCGGGAGGCGAGCCCTGATTGGCGCAGAATACGCTTTCGTACTTTCCCGAAAAGGCATTTCCATAGGCATCTTCCAGAAGGCTGCTTGAGCGGACAATAATCGGTGACTGGCCGAAATAATCGAGCATGTTGCTGAAACGGGCCTTGATATCATCGGGAAAAACGCCCGAGAGTATTTTACGCCGCACCTCTTCCGATCCATCAAGAATTACCCCGGAAAGCTTCAGTTTCCGCCGCATCCACCAGCAGCCGTTTGCAATCAGATACGAATAAAAAAGATCGGAGCCGATAAAGAATGAATCGTGTGTTTCCAGAAGTTCGGTCCATCGGGGATCGTGTCTTTTAAGAATCGCCCGGGCCAGGAGCATACCGACCGATTTGCCGCCAATCAGCCCGGTACCGATCATCCGCTTGCCAACGTCAACCAGGTCTGTAAGATCAAAATAGCGCTGTGCCCGGTTCAACAGGCGAATGTCGCGCGTGATTGCCATCCTGAGCAGCCGGTCACGCAACAGCGATGCATCACGGGAGTCTGCACCGCTGCCCGGGGAATTGTCCTGAATACACTCCTGTGCCTGAGTAAATGTCCGGGTCCAGACATCAAGGTTCTGCATGCTGAAATCAAGCCAGTTCTGAGGGACTGAGCCCATGATCTCCGAAATAACCGTACTGCCTGTAACCGGCTTGAAATTATCACCTTCCCAGGCATGGAGCATGAACATGGTCGGGGAATACCGTTTCCAGACTTTCAGAGGATGGATATACAGTATTTCCTTATTCCGGTAGACATCGAGAACAACCTGCGCAGTGGTATGAATGGATTCGGTGGCAATTGCCATATGGTGGTCCCGTTGAAGGGCAAAGTAAGTCGCTGTCTTGTATTCGTAGAGATAAGGGCAGGTTAGCATGAAAAAGTTGCCCAGCATCCGATCGCTGTACCAGTCCACCGACAGCTCGGACAGGCAATCGAAAACATAGCACGCGCCTACCCCGTGATGCTCGATTACGTCAAAAATTTCAGAAATAAACGTTTCAAAGCCATCCTCAGGGTGCAACTGGTGGATTTCTGCTTTCACCTCCGGCGGAAGAAGCCATTTGTGTTCTGCAAACCTGAAATAAATGAGCCCCCGGTCGGCACGATTTGATTCTGCTGAAAACGGATGCACAAAGGGAATGTAATCGTTGATAGAATCGACCTGGAATACAATATTGTCACCGGGCAGCACTCCGTTAAGGGTTGCATCAAGGGCATCAAGCCCTGTGCTCATGGACAGATGTACTTTTTTTTGCATTTTCATGTCTGAATCGGATATTTTCTTGGACTGATGTTTTTTTTGTGACCGGATACGTCATGCAAGCACACACAAAGACCCGTGCGACACACATTTGTATCGCAACTTCTGTGCCAGTTACCATATTGTTTTAAACCCAAGCAGGGAGGCGCAGGCGACACATAAATGTATTCTTCGGCCCTTTTTGGCACGTTTTTGTGTCGACGTGTGGTCTGCAGGGTGACTGGAATGTGAAAAAAGGCCATATATCGGTATTTGGCAGACAATAAATCCCGCTTGGCATATTAATTGCAATTTATGCGTCATTGTTTAACCAGATTAATTTTATACATTAACCAAAGGAATAATTATGACCCCCTGTAAAAGCCCGAAAGAAGTTATTTCGCTTATAAAAAGCGAAAATGTCAAAGTCGTTGACCTCCGGTTTATGGACTTCCCCGGTCTCTGGCAGCACTTTTCGATCCCGGTATGCGAACTGGAAGAGGACACATTTGAAAAAGGGCTTGGATTTGACGGGTCGAGCATTCGCGGGTGGCAGGCGATAAATGAGTCTGATATGCTGGTCAAGCCCGTACCTGAAACCGCTTTTATCGATCCATTTATGATTCATAAAACTATAGTGATTATCTGCAATATCTGCGATCCGGTTACCGGTGAAAATTATACTCGCGATCCCAGGAATATTGCACGCAAGGCCGAAATTTTCCTTCGAACCAGCGGTGTCGGTGATACGGCATTTCTTGGTCCTGAAGCTGAGTTTTTCATTTTTGATGATGTTCGTTTTGATCAGACACAGAACATGGGGTATTATTTTCTTGACTCGGTTGAAGGTCGCTGGAATACCGGTAGAGAAGAAGATATAGATGAAAGTGGCTTATCTCATAATCTCGGGTACAAGCCCCGCTATAAAGAAGGATACTTTCCTGTGCCGCCCACCGACAGTCTTCAGGACATGCGCAGCGAGATGATGCTGACGTTAATGGATATGGGTGTGCCGATCGAATGTCAGCACCATGAAGTAGCGACCGGTGGCCAGGCAGAAATCGATATGCGGTTTGCTCCACTGGTAACCATGGGCGATCATCTGTTAAAATATAAATACGTTATTAAAAATGTAGCCAAGAAATACGGCAAAACGGTGACATTCATGCCTAAACCTCTTTTCAACGACAACGGCACCGGCATGCATACACATCTGTCGATATGGAAAGAGGATAAAAACCTTTTTGCCGGTGATGGATATGCGGGGATGTCCCAGGCAGCCATGTGGGCTATCGGTGGCATACTCAAACATGCACCGTCTATCCTGGCCTTTACCAATCCGACGACCAACAGTTACAAGCGTCTGGTTCCGGGATTCGAGGCGCCGGTTAATCTTGCGTATTCCAGCAGAAACAGAAGTGCAGCCGTCAGGCTTCCCATGTATTCCACTTCGGCAAAAGCAAAGCGGCTTGAGTTCAGATGTCCTGATCCAAGCTGCAACCCATATCTGGCAATGTCTTCGTTGCTTATGGCTGCTATTGATGGAATCCAGAACAAAATCGATCCGGGTGAACCACTCGATAAAGATATTTATGATCTTCCTCCCGAAGAACTGGCAAAAGTTCCAACAACGCCGGGGACCCTGCGAGAAGCTCTCAATGCGCTTGATAAAGACCATGAGTATCTGCTTAAGGGTGATGTTTTTACGCCGGATGTGGTTGAAACATGGATCGATTATAAAATGACCAATGAAGTACAGGCGCTTGATGTCAGGCCGCATCCATGGGAATTCGCCCTTTATTATGATATATAGGACTGATTTGTTGCCTCGAAATTGTTGTACAGGGGATCTCGGCCCGGAGGTCCTCTCTTATTGTATATTATGAATGGCACATTTTTGTGTCGACCTGGTTGATCCCTGCAGGCTAATTATTGTTCCTGTTCTATCGGGAGCCAAAGGAATACAAAAATGGTTATCAAGGAGATACAATCGGATATCAGTTTTAACGGAGTATCGGTTTTGTATCATATTGCCCGTGTGCTTGGCACGGATGCGGATCTTGAGGAGATTATGGTTAAAATACTTGAGATCCTCGAAATCCATGCAGGCATGAACCGGGGTATGATTTCAATTTTGAGCAAGGACAATTCTGAGTTAATACTTGATGCAGCACATGGCATATCCGAACCGGACCGTCTTCGCGGCAGGTATCGTCCTGGTGAGGGGATTACCGGGAAGGTATTGCAGACGGGCAAGCCGATTGTGATTCCGAAATTAAAGGATGAGCCGTCATTTTTGGACCGGACAGGTGCCCGAAGCAATCTTGAGAGTTCGAATATTGCGTTTCTTTGTGTCCCGATCAAGGCTGATGGCGCTGTTATCGGTACGCTGTCTGTTGACAGGATTACAAACGGCAACAGCGACAAGCTTGACAATGAGCTTGATTTTCTTGAGGCTGTCGGCGACCTGGTCTCGCAGCTTGTCCGTGAGCGTCGTGAAAGCGAGGAGAGGATTTCTGCGCTTGAAAAAGAAAATCTGGAACTTCGTCGATCGCTGGAGGACATGGGCAGGCCGGATGAAATGATCGGGAGCAGCAGTGCAATGCGCGAGGTATTCCGGCAGATTGCCCAAGTTGCCTCCTCGCCGACCACGGTGTTGATTCGCGGCGATACGGGGACCGGCAAAGAGCTGGTTGCCCGGGCGATCCATCGGAAGAGCGGTCGCAAAGATAAGCCGTTTATTGCAGTGAATTGTGCGGCATTGCCGGAGTCGCTGCTCGAAAGCGAATTGTTCGGCCATGAAAAAGGGTCCTTTACTGGCGCTACTTCACGGCGTATCGGACGGTTTGAAGCTGCGCATGGCGGCACGCTTTTTCTTGATGAAATCGGGGAAATGCCGCCGAGCGCGCAGAGCAGGCTGCTCAGGGCTATCCAGGAAAAAGAGGTCCAGCGGGTCGGTGGACTCGATACTGTCAATGTTGACGTCCGCCTGATATGCGCGACAAACCGCGACCTTGAAGAAGATGTCGGGAGCGGCCGGTTCAGGGAAGACCTCTATTACCGGATCAATGTATTCACTATCCCGCTGCCGCCGCTCCGCTACCGGGGCGCCGACGTGCTTTTGATGGCCGATCATTTCGCACGAAAATACGGCACGATCCATTCTAAAAAAATCAATAGAATATCAACGCCTGCAATCGACATGCTCTCCGCATATCACTGGCCGGGGAATGTGCGCGAACTCGAAAATGTCATTGAACGGTCGGTGCTGGTGGCCTCAACCGGCAGTATCGAGGGACACGATCTCCCCCCGACACTTCAGATAAAGGAAATGGAATCCAAACCAGGCGGAGCAAATAACTCTTTTGTCAGCCTTGTTGCGGCATATGAGAAAGAGCTTATCGTTGATGCACTCAAAGACGCCCATGGAAATCAGACCGAAGCGGCAAAACTGCTCGGTACTACCAAGCGTATCATTCAGTATAAAATCAGCAAATACAAAATCGACTATCAGCGATTCAGGCCGTAGCATGCCCCGGAAATGCCCGTTCGCGATTACGTGTCAACAGAACGCCTCACCCACAGGCGCTGTATGGTGCCATTGCTATTATTTTCTTCATGCGATTGTTCGATTTCAAACCCTACACTGTCCATGGTAACACGCTCTCCCGGCTGCAGTGCAGGTCCGACATCAATGGAATAAGGCATTGACCCGTAATAATAATAAATACGGATTTTCACCTCGTTTGTATTCATGGCGCGGTTATCCTATGGCCTCTGTTCCCTGTTCGCCGGTTCGGATACGGATGCACTGCGGCAGGTCGAGAACAAATATTTTGCCGTCACCGATGGAACCGGTCCGCGCTCCCTTGATAACGGCGTTTATCGTCGGCTCAACAAATTCTTCATTGACCGCGATTTCCAGGCGGACCTTTTTCAGCAGGTTGACTTCAAAAATATTACCCCGGTAGCTTTCGGTGTATCCTGCCTGCTGACCTGCACCGATTACATTGGTGACAGTCATTTTGTGCACTTCTGCATCCAGCAGTGCTTTTTTAACATCAGGAAGTTTTGTCGGCTGGATTACTGCAATGATGAGTTTCATGGGTGCTCGTTCCTTTCGGTTGAGTTTGTGGATACCGTCCTCGTGATGCCGGATACCGGACAATCACTTTTCTCTGCCGGTATCCGCTCTCATATACCATTGTATTAATTTTCTGTAGTAAATATTTGAAATCCATTATACGCTTCCATTCCCATTTCGCCGATATCAAGTCCCCCGATTTCTTCTTCTCTGCCCACACGTAATCCAATGGTGGATTTAAGGAGAAACCAGAACGCGAGGGCGAGCAGGAATGCCGGTATGCCGACGCCTGCCACACCGATTATCTGAATCCCGAGCTGCCTGAGTCCGCCGCCGTAAAAAAGCCCGGCCATGTCCCCAGTATAGCCGGGCACTGCAAACAATCCTACTGCAATGGTTCCCCACACTCCATTTACAAGATGAACAGCCAGGGCACCCACGGGATCATCGATTTTCAGTTTGTCGAAAAACAGAACGGCAAATACCACCAGGATTCCGGCAATGACTCCGATAATAATCGAACCGGGAGGAGAAACTACTGCGCAGGGAGCGGTAATGGCGACCAGCCCCGCCAGGCAGCCGTTGATAATCATTGACAAGTCGGGCTTGCCGCTGAGGAGTCGGGCCGTGGTCATTGCCGAGATGATTCCCGCGCAGGATGCAAGGCCTGTTGTCAGTGCGATGCGCGGAACATTGTGGTCCAGAGCGAGTTGACTTCCGGGGTTAAACCCGAACCACCCGAGCCAGAGGATAAATCCGCCCAGCGTAGCAAGCGGGATCGAGTGCCCGACAATAGCTTTTACACCCCCGTCGCTGTTGTATTTTCCGATCCGGGCCCCAAGAAGCATGACTCCTGCAAGCGCGGCCCAGCCGCCCACCGAATGAACGACCGTCGAGCCTGCAAAATCATGAAAGCCGAGGCGCGAAAGCCATCCACCGCCCCAGACCCAGTGACCTCCAAGCGGATAAATTATCGCTACCATAAAAGTTCCGAATAATAAAAAGGCACCAAACTTTATCCGTTCGGCTACAGCACCCGAAATAATGGAACAGCCGGCCGCGGCAAAGGCAGCCTGGAAAAAGAAAAAAGCAAAAACCGGAAGGTTTGATGCCGGATTGTGAGCCGACTCGCCGACAAAAAAGGAATTCATGCCGATAATACCAGTGCCTTCACCGAACATTATTCCGTAACCAAGTGCCCAGAAAGCAAGAATTGCGATTGCAAAAACAGAAAAGTTTTTGCCCAGTATATTGGTCGCGTTTTTGGCGCGGCAGAACCCTGCCTCAACAAATGCAAATCCTGCATTCATGAAAAAAACCAGAAATGCCGCGACGAGAATCCACAGCGTATCTATCAAATTAATTGAGGAATTGTTTGCGGCAAAAAGCGGGACATGGGCACATACAATTAATAACATTACCCGGGACTTCGTGAATTTGTTCATGGAATCTCCTCCCTTACGGTGATACATCGGTGAAGCAGTTACAACAATGCAATGTAAAGCAATCAACATGCCGGAAAAATATACGGATTTATAAGCGGAGAAGCATTGACCAGGCGGTATATCTACATATTTGTATTCCTGCTGAAATTACGATACCTTTTTGTGCCGGAATTGTATTTTCAAACGGATTGTTACAGATCACAGACTGTTGTCAAAACGTGGCATAATGGAAAGCAGTAAAGACCATAGCGGATTTTTATGCGATTTCGTAGAAATGAGCCTGGCGTTTTCTGAAGGCGCAACCGTAGATGATTTTTTTCAAAAAACAGTTGCAATGGGTGCAGCGTATATGGAAGCGCAGGTATGGTGGGTATACCTGTTCGACCCTTCCGACAATACACTTACCATTGCGCGGGAACCGGGTCCGGGCAACTTTGATCGGGCCGTGTCAGCGACTGCAGCACATCTTCAGAAATTGCCCTCACTGAAAGCCGTCAAACAGGCGTTGTACAACAGTAAACATTTTCAGCCCTCGAACAGGCGGGAGCAGACTATCCCCCGGTGGTCGGGTCCTCGATGCAGTATTCACAGGATAGTCTGACCCGGTAAATGATTAATTATCGGTGGTGAATATCTGAAAACCGCTGTATGCTTCCATGCCATGTTCACCTATGTCAAGGCCGCTGAGTTCTTCATCTCTGCTCACGCGCAGGCCGATTGTCTTTTTGATACAAAAAAAAAGCAGCAGTGCTCCGCCGAAGGCCCAGAGAAAAACCGAACCAATGCCGGTCAACTGTATTAGCACCGGTTTGAAGCCCCCGCCGAAGAACAGGCCGGCGTTTCCGGAAAATGCTTTTTCGGCAAAAAGTTCCGCAGCCAGGGTCCCCCAGGCCCCGCAAACGCCATGAACGCTTATTGCACCCACAAGGATCGTAAATTCGCAATGATTTGTCGATAAACAGAACAGAGAGTACTGCAAGGGCGCCGCCGACAAGTCCGATTGTAACGGCACTGAGCGGGGATACGTCTGCACACGCTGCGGTTATGGACACAAGCCCGGCAAGAACGCCGTTGAGTGGCATTGATGCGTTAGGTTTACGAATAAAAATCCATAAGGTTCTTCATCATGATATTAACGGAAGTTTTGGCACGCGTAAAGCCGCTTTCCACCATGGCAAAACCTGCCTGCATGAAAAAAACGAGCACTGCGGCAATAAGTGTCCAGAGCATGTTGCCATGGTCCTGCGAAATGGTCGTACTCTCTCCGGCACAGGCAGGATACGCACTCAGGCTGATGAGCAATAAAATCGAAATACTATGTTTTTTTTTGCACATACGTTCCTCCTTTGAGATTCAGAAATTCATGATTATTTCCGATCCGAGTCCATACGCCGGATCACCGGTTTCGTCGTCACCAAGCGGAACTGCAACCTGGCCCCATATCCACCATTCAACGCCGGCTGCGGGATAGACATACAGTGTCGGGACCGCCCAGAATTGCCCTGCATCGGCAAATGCATCCATATCGGTGGTGTGGATTTCAAGCGGCAATCCTGCAGCAATAACCCCTGTAAACGAATATCCCGGTTCGATATAGGCAAAAAATTCATCATCAACAAAATTTGCTCCGCTTGAATCAGGATCGATAAATGCATACAGGCTCATTGCCGTGCTGAACCTGCCGGCCGAAACGGCAGGTTCAAAAAGCAGTGAGTATGCTGTCAAGCGCTCATCGCCGGGAAGGTTTTGTAAGCCGAAATCCAATTTGAGGTCAAGCATTCCGGCAATCGAGCCGGTATATTCCAGCCCGGCGAAAACCGTGGATGCGGTTGTAAATGACTCATGAATGCTGCCGCGGATACCATAATAAAGCGAGGCCCCGTGAGACCCGTCGAATGACAGTGATGTTGCTCCGGCAAAGTCTCCGGTCCTGTCGATGTCCGCTGATCCGGCCATGATACTCTGTGAAAGAATATCAGTACCGAATGAATAGCCCACGCCACGCGTAAAGCTTTCAACAGCGATCATACTCAACCGCTTGTACAAATAGTAATTGAACCCGCCGAATTGATAAACAAGATCGCCGACAGTGAACGTGCCGGCCGGGCTTTCATAGAGCAAGGATATACCGTCAAAAGCAACCGCAACCCAGCGCGAATACTCATCGGCCAGCTCAAATGTGTCGTTTGTTAATTCATATACGGTTACCGCTCTGCCTCCCGGCCTTCCGGTACCGGCGGGTATGGTGCCGCTTGCTACCGTTGCAGCGATAGATGCGCTGACCTTTTCAGAAAACTGGACCGTCATGCTCATGTCAAGTTCGTCGTTGCTGAAAAAATTGCCCGAAAAATCAGTCCAGACATCCGAGTCAAGATATCCGCTCACCGAAACAGCAGTAGTATCGTCACCGGAATAAACCGGTCCGGTTGCTGCAATACAAATAACAGAACAGAGAATGATGAATCTGTGCACGCGACACCTCCTTGACAAAAAAAATGATCCAGGTTACCTTTGAAATAAAAAACCGGTCAAAAAACCATAATCCTGAATATCGCAGTTGGATGGGGCGCGGATGACGCAATCTCTTTCAACTCCGCATCCAACTGCGGAATTTAGGATAATGCAATCGATATGCCATAATGAAAACACTTACATTATTAGCAGTCAGCGTTCCGGCGCACTGGTATCTGATGGGAACATAATCGTTTCGACAGGGGGGGCACGGTACATTTTTGTACTTTTTGGAGCACAGTGCAGAAAGATGTATTTTCGAAGGAGCATGCTGCTATTTGGCGGCTGCTGGACGCGTTCTCGGAGATATGAAACTCACGTTGCAGCAAGTAAAACCGTATTGTGGTCCGGTTGATGATTCGTTTATCCGGAACCATCTGGAACGTCTTGACGATCGGTATTTCAATCGTTTTGAAGTATATCAGATAGCCGGGCATATAAATGAGCTGCGCGCACTGTCACCCGAAAATCCTGTTGCCGTGCTTTTTGACAGGTTCAGCGAGCACTCGGCAGGATGCACGGTGCTTTCATTTGATTATCCGGCGGTATTTGCGGCAATAACAGGGATATTAAATGCGCTTGATTTTGATATTCTTGCGGGGAATGTTTTTACGTATTCGAAAGAGCATGGTCGGGCAGACCCGTCTGCGCATCGCAAGCGATTTGCCCGGCGGCGGGTATCGAGCGACCCACTGCATCGCCGGCGGATTGTTGATCACTTTACCGGTATACTGACAACGGGACATTCATGGAACGACTGGAAACGGCTGCTGGTTTCCGAGCTTGGGTATACGATCCGGCTTCTTGAAAAGGGGGATGAGAAAGCGATTCTGCAGTCTCGCCGGCATGTCAACGAGCTCGTTGCGGAACGTCTTACAAAACTTGAATATGCTCAAATGTCGGTATTATATCCGGTGAGCATTGATATTGACAATAGTGATGAACGCTGGACGCGGCTTACGGTTGGCTCGGAAAACACTCCTGCTTTTCTGTATTCTCTGTCAAATGCGCTTTCATTGAACGAAATATCCATAGAACAGGTCAGTATCAATACAGTCGATGGCAAAGTGCGGGATATTATTGACATTGTTAACCGCCGGGGAAAAAAGCTGACCGAGCAGGTTGCACTTAATCAGGTAAAGCTGTCGGTGCTGTTGACCAAACAGTTTACCTATTTTCTCGGACGGGCCCCTGATCCGTTTGTCGCGCTTGTACGGTTCGAAAAGCTTGTCGAGGACATGGTTAAAAATCCCGATCATGAACAATGGTTGGATTATATTGCCAATCCCCGGGTACTGCAGGACCTGGCCCGGATTTTAGGCACGAGCGATTATTTATGGGAAGATTTTATTCGTTTGCAGTACGAAGAACTTCTTCCGATTCTTCAGCCGCACGCCGACGGTCACCGGTTCAGTCAGGACATAGCGGTCCTGAACGAGCGACTGCAATCAATTCTTGAATCGTGCAGCACCAGGGAAGAAAAGATCGAGCGGCTTAACGAATTCAAGGACCGGGAGGTATACCTGATTGATCTGGACCATATTCTTACAAAAGAATTTAATTTTAAAGTTCTGGCCGCTCATCTGACAAAACTTGCGGAAGTGATTATAGAGGCGGCTGTTATGCTTGCATATGAGGAGCTTGCCGGCCGGTGCGGTGAGCCGCAGACCGTAGCGGGGTTGACCGCGCGCTTTGCCGTTTTCGGTCTCGGCAAATTCGGGGGCGCAGCACTGGGGTATGCATCGGATATCGAGCTGTTGTTTGTCTATGGTGACAATGGGAAAACCGCCGGCCTGCGGGTAATTGATAATGCTGATTTCTATGACCGGATAGTAAAGGAGACGCGGGGAATAATCAGGGCCAAGCGGGAAGGCATTTTCAAGCTTGACCTCAGACTTCGTCCGTATGGCAAAGACGGGCCTCTTGCCTGCAGTATGGAGAATTTCTGTAATTATTATGGTCCGAACGGGCCGGCGCATTCATATGAGCGCCTGGCGCTTGTCCGGTTGCGGCGTATCTGCGGAGATGCCGGACTGGGAGAACAGGTTGAGCGGATACGGGATAACATTGTGTATCAGTCACAATCGATAAATCCCCGTGAAATACGGGAACTGCGTGAAAAGCAGTATGCGGAAAAAAGCATCCCTGGAAGGCTTAATGCAAAATTCAGTCCCGGTGCGCTGGTCGATCTCGAATATGACGTGCAACTTCTTCAGGTGATTCATGGAAAGTCAAATGCAGCGCTGCGGACCCCGCGGCTCCACGAGGCGCTTAACGGACTGGTTTTGGCCGGCGTACTTGGCGGTGAAGAAAGCCGGAGGCTTTCGGATTCGTATGACTTTTTCCGGCAGGTAATCAACGGCCTCCGCATGCTGCGCGGTAATGCCACCGATGTATTTCTTCCCCGGCCGGATGACGATGAATTCAAGCATCTTGCCCGGCGGATGGGGTATTCGCATGAAGACGGCATACCTCCGGAGCAACAGCTACGAACGGATTTTGATTCTCAAACCGCTATTGTGCGATCTTTTGTTGCACGGCATTTCGGTCGGGACACAATCCCGGGGCCTTCTGTCGGAAATGTCGCCGATCTTGTTCTTACGGAAGATATCGGCCGTGAAGAAGCGTATGCGGTGCTGCACCGCTGTGGCTTCAGGTATCCAGAGCGTGCACTGGTGAACCTGGCAAGCCTTGCAGGAGAGGACCGGGAAAACTTTGCCCGTTGCGCGGTACTGGCCTGCGATATCCTCCGGAGTAAGCCCGATGTGGACATGGCCCTTAACAACTGGGAGCAGTTTGTGTCTGCACTCGGCTCGAGAAAAGAGCATTATAACCGTTTCCTGTCACAGCCAATGCAGCTTGAAATCCTGCTGTCGATTTTCTCCGGGAGCCAGTTTCTGGCAAATATTCTGATCAGAAATCCGGGCTTTCTCGAATGGGTAATTGTGCCGGATAATCTGCATCGTCCGGCAAGCGGCGATACTATCCGGGATGAGCTGGTGAGCATTTCAGCCCGGGCGGCCGATCACACTGCATGGCTCCATGAGCTGCGGCAATTTCGCCGCCGGGAAATACTCAGGATTGGAACGCTGGATATCTGCCTCCGGTCGCCCCTGTCACTGATCACTGGACACCTGTCCGACCTTGCCGACGGCATTATCCGGGTATCGCTGGACCGCATTTTTTCGAACCATTCGAAGCCGCGGGGAAAAGATGGTGATACCGTAAAAAAACTCCAGGAAAACTTCTGCATATTCGCGTTTGGGAAACTCGGGGGCCAGGAGCTTAACTACAGCTCCGACATCGATCTGCTGGCGGCATATGACGATACCGCTGTTCGCATTGGAGAAAGCGACCGGGAATTTCTCGCCGGGGTGGTGGAAGGGCTTCGGGCCGATTTGTCAAATTATATGGTTGACGGTCACGTGTTTCGCGTTGATCTGCGCCTTCGCCCGTACGGTACGGCGGGGCCGCTTGTTTATTCGATTGCAAACCTTGCAAAATACTATGAATCGACTGCATCACTCTGGGAAATACAGTCATTATTGAAACTGCGGGTCGTGGCGGGGAACCGGAAAGCCGGACTCGATCTGATACAACACCTTCACGCGATCCTGCAACGGGAACGCAATGCCGGGGAGATTGCCGGTTCTATTGCCGGACTCAGGAAATCTGCAATAAAAAAGCAGTCGCCGACAGGACAGGAGCCGTTTGATGTCAAGGTTGGCTCAGGAGGAATACGCGATATCGAGTTTGTTGTGCAGGGGCTGCAGTTGATTCACGCACACCGGTATCCGGGGCTTGTTGAAGGTTCGACGCTCAAGGCACTTGATAAGCTGCGTGAGTACGGCATCGTGCCGGTCGAGACCGCACTCAGCCTGGTGGATGATTACCGGTTCTTGCGTAGAATCGAACACGCACTCCAGATCCTTGACGACCAGCAACGGCACGGTATACCGGCGGAAAAGGAGGCGGTAACCGCACTGGCTAAACGTGTGCTCGGTGTTCACGCCGAGTATGATGAGTTTATGCAGGCGCTTGAGGAGTGCAGAAAAAAAGTGAGCGCCTGCTTTAACACTTTACTTTGTGGGCAAAATGGTGCCGCGCTGCCGAATTGAAATTGTTTCAATATTCAACAACCGGCGGTGCGACACTGAATTATATTCTTGAGCTATGGGAAAATCCATATGACCGGTATTTGTTTTACAATTTGCTAAAACAGGAGGTGGCCTTGAGCTATTGTGATGATGTTAAGCAATTTGTTGTCGATAATTTTCTTTTCGGCGATGACAGCAAACTACAGAATGATACATCATTTCTCGAAAGCGGTATAATTGATTCAACCGGCATTCTCGAAGTGATTACGTTTATCGAAGAGACCTATGATATAAAAGTTGAAGATGAAGAGATGTTGCCGGAAAATCTCGACAGTTTGAATAATATTTCGGCTTTTATTACCCGGAAAAAGGGCGGGCAGGAAGAATAGGGCCCGGTCCCGATGGCGTACGGGGCTGGACTGCAGAA
This sequence comes from Chitinivibrionales bacterium, assembly GCA_014729375.1. Classification (GTDB taxonomy): domain Bacteria; phylum Fibrobacterota; class Chitinivibrionia; order Chitinivibrionales; family WJKA01; genus WJKA01. The sequence continues at coordinate 5,515 of WJKA01000164.1, read as the reverse complement.
TCTGGGAGTGGTGATTACTTCTTTTCAAGCAGCATTCCGACAATATCATTTGCCGATACATTTTCTGTTTCCGCGTTAAAAGACCGTACGAGGCGGTGCCTGAGTACCGACGGCGCCGCGCGATTGACATCGGAAATGTCCGGTGTCGGTCTGCCGTCAAGAATGGCATATGCCCGTGCGGCAAGGATACAGTATTGCGAGGCACGGGGGCCCGCCCCCCAGGTAAGCAGGCTTTTTATAGTATCTGGACAGATGTCGTCGTTCGGCCGGGAGCGCCGGACCAGCCCGACCGCATGCTCGACCACCGAATCGGCGACCGGCACCCGCCTGACAAGCTCGCGATATTGCCCGATATCATCCGTCCCCAGTTGGGCTTTGAGCGTGGTCGATTCAATACGCGTGGTCGATTTTACAATTTCCATCTCTGATGCATATTCCGGGTAATCAATTTCAATGGAAAACATGAAGCGGTCCTGCTGGGCTTCGGGAAGCGGATATGTTCCCTCCTGCTCGATCGGGTTCTGTGTCGCCAGCACCCAGAAAGGTGCGGGGAGCGGAAATGTCTTTCCCGCTGACGTGACTTCGTATTCCTGCATGGCCTGAAGCAGTGCCGACTGGGTTTTGGGCGGCGTACGGTTGATTTCATCGGCGAGAAGGATATTGGTGAACACCGGCCCTTTGACAAACCGAAATTCCCGGCGCCCGGATGTGCGGTCTTCAAAAAGAATCTCAGAGCCTGTTATGTCCGAGGGCATCAGGTCGGGTGTGAATTGCACCCGGTTGAATGAACAGTCAAGACATTGTGACAAACTCTGCACAAGCATGGTCTTGGCAAGACCGGGGACGCCGATAAGCAGGCAATGCCCGCCGGCAAGAAAACAGGCAAGAAGATCATCGATAACACCGGTCTGGCCTATTATCTTTTTCTGTAGCTCTGCTTTGATTTTGTTTCTGGCCTGAAGGCAGCCCTCGATTAACGCAATATCGTTCTCATTTGAATTCATCAATCAACCTCCACTACTCATCGCTTCGGTTCCAGGCGATAATTTGATTTATTTCTCAAGTCTGCTTTTTGCATCGGAAATATCCTTGAATCGTATGTCGGTCCGGAAAAAGAAAAACAGGCCGGTCGCAGTGATTGAAATATAGGTGGTTGCATGGTATAAAATAGCCGCTGCCCGCGCTTTTTCCTCACTGAGACCACAGTAAAGAAATCCCTGGTAAAGCGATGCGTGCAGCGTGCCGATATAGCCGGGCGCAAGCGGTATTGCCGCACCGATAGAGGCAAACGCCTGTGCAAGCATCGTGTGAAGAAATGTGAATCCGGTCGTTGGGCCCATAATGAGCATCATGGCAAATGCAAAGCATACGATTGTCGTATAGGAAAGGAGTATCATGGCAACAACTTTTTTTGCGGAGAATATCCATGAGAGGTTGGATGCCAGCTCGGTGCCGATTTTTGCCAGCCTGCCGCGAAAAACTCCGGGCACAATGAACAGGCATTTTCTTGCTCCGGATTCAATTCTTTTCGGGATACAAGCATACAGCGTCAGACACGCGATACAAAAAGAATACACAACGACAAGAAACCAGGCAGGATAGCGCAATGTGCCGAGATTATCCAGCGCCAGGACAGGCACAAAGAAGAACGAGGCAAAAACCAGAACGTCGAAACCGCGTTCCAGAATAAGCGATCCGATTGCAATGACCGGAGGATACTGGTTTTTTTTCCAGAGAAAAAGTGCCCGTGCAGCTTCACCCATTCTTGCAGGGAGTATATTGTTTGCCATAAAGCCAATTGAGGTAAAGGAGAAAAGGTCCTTTTTCTGAGCGCCCGGCATGTCGGGAAGAATCAATGCCCAGCGAATACCGCGGAGCCACAGAGAAATTGCCATCAGTACACCGGCCAGAAAAAGAGAGAGCGGCGAGGATTGCACAAGCTCCCGCCCGAGTTCCTGCATGTCGACCCCGCGGAAAAAGATATACAGGCATATGCCGGCAATGGCTGTTCCTCCAAGGAACTGAAGTAGTCGGGATATTTTCACGGTACCTCCAGTGAATTCAGCACAAGACCGGAGTAGAATTTCGGAAAGAAATTCGTTGACTTCTGCGGCATCCGTTCGTTGCCGCCAACAATATCCCGCACGGTGGCTATTTGTATGGGGCGCAGAAAAAAAGCGCCATAATAGTCCTGCTTTTCCAGCACCCTTGCATAGGCTACGGCAACGTTTTTTTCATAATTGAATATATCATGCAATGTTGTGCCATCAACAGGAAGCCCCAGGATTTTATGTATCACAAGCGAATTCAACATCGAAACATCAAGGTGGTTCCATTTATACGACATGCCGCCCGGATTTTCTTTTAAATATTTTTCACCATTGACGTTCAGGCTGAGGCCATATACTTTCTGGGTCGCGCGGTCTAAATAGGCCATGCGCCGGTAATCGCGGCTTTTGACGAATTGTCCGACACTGCCAATAGATGACTCCTTGAATTCTCTGACTTTGAAATAATCTCCGAGGCGGTGAAGCATTTCATGTGCGGGCAGTAATTTCTGCTGTTTCAGACATCGATGGAACGGCCGGATAACCAGGCCCGGATCGGCCATAGAAACCAGGGTCATCATAACGTACTGGTGGGCGGGGGCGCCGCTTTCCCGCGCAAACTGGAGCGCTGTTTCGTACCGGTGATGCCCGTCGGCAATGAGAATGATACGGTCTGCGGCAAGGCGGACCAGACGGTTGATTGCAGCCGGATCGGTGATCTTGAAGAGCGCATGACGAACGCTATCGTTGTCGGTAAAATTTCCAACAGGTTTTCCGGTTACCGCAGTGGATATCGCGGAAAAAAAATCACCGTCATCCTGAACAATACCGAAAATCTGCCCGGTATTGCACCGGGTGGCTTTCAGCAATTCATAGCGGTCGACTTTGGGTGCGGAAAGCGTGTTTTCATGCGGAAGAATAACACCTTCTCTGAAATCGACCAGCTTGACACGGGCAATAATGCCGGTTCGTTCAAATGATGGCGTGTCTCCATCCTCCCCGCTCGTGTACCGCTGCCGGTAGACATACAGCGAGGGACCGGGGTCCAGAGTGAGAACACCGTCCTTTTCCCATTCCTGCAAAATGGACGCTGCCCGTGCGTGACGGTCGCTGTTGGCGGTATCTCCGGGTTCGGGCTTGTTCTGTATTATCCGGATTATATTATGAGGATGCAAATCATACAGCGTATCCCGCGTTTCGCCGTCGATCATGTCATACGGTGGTGCAGCATGCTGTTTCAGGTCGTAAGGATTTTTCAGTGAAAATCTGCAGCCTCTGAATGGTCGTATTTCAGCCATGAATAGTGCGGTCTCCCTGGTAGAGGTACTGAATTACTGAGAAGATTCTTTCCATGCCGTCTCCGAATCATAGATGTCTGCAAGTTTGTCGATGCCCATGACCAGGAGCAGGTTTTTGCTTTCCGTGTCGGGCATGATCACCGCGACCCGCCGGTCGCCGGCAAGGCGGATTGTCTGGACCAGCAGCGCAATTATTGAGCTGTCGATACGATCTGAACGAGAGAAATCGAATACAATGCGCGAATGAGATTTTTGAAATGAACCCTTTACAGTGGCGAACATCCGGTCGAGCTGCTCAAAAAAAGAATCACCACTCCACGGTTCGGTATCTTCAAAATAAAACCTGAGCCAGGAACCGTCATCGCGCGTGTTTAATTTCATAAGTGCGTCTCCTTAATTTCAAGCGGCAGAACGATTTCAGAAAGCAGGGAAATGCAAAAGCTTTTTCTGTGAATGGGACACACTCCGTGTTTCCGGATCAGGTTTCTGTGCCGCTTTGTTGCATATCCTTTGTGCGCTGCGAATTCGTAGACCGGATACCGGCTGTGATACTTTTCCATTATTCTGTCGCGCCGGACCTTGGCTAAAATAGATGCTGCCCCGATTGATGCACTGAGACTGTCCCCTTTGACAACGGGAAGCTGCCGGGCACGGTCGATGGATGGTATTTCGTGGTTCCCGTCAATAAGGGCCAGGGTCCATGGTATATGTAGTTCCGCGATCGCTCGCGACATTGCCAGCAGCGATGCCTGCAGGATATTCATTCTGTCGATTTCCTCAGGTTCGGCCGATGCAATAGCGTAGTCCCGGGCCGAGGAGGTAATTTCAGTATACAAGGCATTACGCTTTTTCAGGGAGAGCTTCTTGGAATCATCAATTCCATCAATGGGCGCCCCGGGCTCCAGCACCACGGCAGCGGCCACGACCGGTCCGGCCAGGGGCCCCCGGCCGGCTTCATCAACGCCGATTATCGCGCCCCCTCGCTTGCGGGTAACATCTCGATCGTATAAATAGCGGTCATAAACGCTACAGCTCACCGGTAACCCTCCGTCCGGTAATCGTAAGCCTGTTCTGCGCAACGGCTTCCACCGCGCGCCAGTAATGTGCGTGCTCGAGGGCAAGGACCCTGCCGGCCAGGCTTTCGGCGTCGTCGGTATCCGGAACCGGGATGCACTCCTGAAGCACAATGGGCCCGCTGTCATACTGCTCATCGATAAGATGAACTGTTATGCCGCTTACCTTGGCCCCATGATCAAGCACCGCTTGATGCACGCGCTTTCCGTACATACCCTTGCCGCCGAATGAAGGAAGCAGCGCGGGATGGATATTCAGAATTTTGTTGCGATACTGCTCAACTACTGCTGCAGGGATGATTTTCATATATCCGGCGCATACAATCATTTCAACACTGTGTGCAGAAAGGACCTCCAGCAGCCTGGCAGTGTATTCCTCGTTGCTGCCGAACCTGCCCCGGGCAAGATGAACTACCGGTATGCCGTTTTTCCGGGCACGTTCACATCCGTAGGCTTTGCTGTTGTTGCTGATACAAACGGTAAAATCGACATGCAGGTCCCCTGAGTTTTTCCGGTCAATTAACGCCTGAAAATTACTTCCGCCTCCTGATAAAAAAACTGCGCAATTACTCATGAAAATCCTTCACTATTCGTTCGGGCGCTTGACGGCAATTACTTTACCTGAGAGCACTTGGAGCCGATATTGTACGCCGCTCCACGTTATTGTGTTCGTGAAAAATGTGCGGGCAAGCGCGTAAAGATGCATGAATCTCAGAAGCGGCTGCTGGAAAAAAAATCGTGCAAAATTGTCAATACGGCCCATAAGCAGGTAGGTCGGCGTGGCCAGGAGGTCAAGGCCCGTAAATACCAGGGGTGCCGCGCCTCCGAGTTCGAAAAACGACCGTGATGAAATGCTGCTGATAACCAGGGCGATGGGAAGCCAGAACTGGATAAATAAAATGCTGAATATTACCGGCATGGCCAGGCCCCACAGATGGGTCTGGTACATCTTTAAAAACATCATCTGCCGCTCGATCCACGCCGTGCTTTTTCGCAAAGGAAGTGCATCGCTGGTACTGGTTATGCAGGGAGGAACAAGCACCGCATGCTTTTTGTTCGTTGTTATTATTGACGAAAGACTGTTGTCATCAACCGC
>WJKA01000163.1 GCA_014729375.1 Chitinivibrionales bacterium | reverse complement strand
TTATGAAGGCCCACTGTGGTCGGACCCGGACAACGGCCTGTTTGTTCAGTATCTGAACACCGGAAAAGTTCCCGGGGCAAAGACAATCGAAGATGTCAGGCTATTCTACATGGACAAGGTCCCGATGCGCCGCGGCTGTACGCCTCTGGATGTTGCACGGGCGATTTTCTATATTCATGAACAGGAATATGAAACCGGGCAGGCAATTCCCGTTACCGGCGGACAGGTCATGCTCAGTTGAAAGCCGTTCTCCCCGTTTCTTATATTAATGAGTTCTATTTCAGGGAGTAATGTATGTTGCCTCTTTACAAAGGAGTATGTATGGCAAATATAGATTTCAAAAAACTGGCCTCATCGCAGCGAAAATTTGCATCACGTAACCGGCGGCTTGTCGGCCATGTCCCGACTATTGCCATCACTCCTGTTGCTGATGGACGGTCCGGTGCATACGAGAGTAATGTGGCCGGGACCTGGGCTATGGTTGAAAAAGTCCACGATTTGATTATGAAAAAAGTCCGGTTAGCCGACGGTCTCCCGCCGAATGTTATCGTGGCCCCTGAAATCGTTTATGGAGCACGCACCGGTGCACTGGCCCAGGAGTATTATGCCAGACAGGGAGTCAGCGCCAATATCTGGGTGAGTCGGTCCTGGGCTTACAGTGATGAGCTCATGTCTGCCTGCATGGGTATCGGCTCGTCAGAATGGCAGCAGGCTGCATACGGCCTGAATCAGACCGACCGTCCGGGTGCTGTGTGGCTCAAAGCATTCTGCGCTGCAATGGATGAAAAGAAACGTCCGATCTTTTCGATATACAATCCCGATCTCGAAAATGAATCAGGCGATCTTGCACCGTATGTTGCAGAGCGAATTCTCCGTTTTGCCCGCGCAGCCTGCGCGGTTGCTGAAATGAGAGGCAAGAACTATCTCTCAATCGGCAGTGTTTCCATGGGAATTATCGGCTCTGATGTCCGGAGAAATCTGTTTCACCACTATTTCGGCATGGGCTCAGCATCGGTGGATATGGTCGCGGTCAAAGGACGTATCGAGAACGGCCTGTACGATCACGAAGAATTCGAACGCGCATTCAGATTCATGAAAAACAAGTTTAATTGCAAATTTCACGAGGGCAAAAAACCCTACAGCGATGATGACCTCCTGGCAGAATGCATCAAAATGACCCTGATTGTGCGCGATCTGATGATCGGCAACGCCCGCCTTGCACAAAAAGGAATCGGTAAGCAGCAGGGTTTCAATGCCGATGTCGAATATGCGCAGGGGTATAATGCAATTGCGGCCGGAACCCAGGGACAACGTCAGTGGACCGACCTCTATCCGAATTTTGACATGACTGAATCGCTGCTCTGCAGTTCTTTTGACTGGGATGGATACCGTCAACCCTATGTAATCGCCACGGAAAACGACTCGAAAAACGCAATCGGCATGCTTGTTGCACATCTTCTTACCGGAATGCCGCAGCTCTTTGCCGATATCCGCACCAACTGGACAGCCGAGAGCGTTAAAGCGGCTACAGGCAAAAATATCGGCAAAATTGCGCCGCAGGGTCTTATTGACAAAAGAAACTCAGGCGCGGGTGCTCTTGAATTTGCCGTCAACATCTTCAAGCTTATCGACAGCAGCCCGGATATGAACATTTTTGATATTGCCGAAAAAATCAGGACCACCAAAAAATATCAAAAGGCTTTGATGGATGCTGCAATTGACGGAACAGTCTATGAGGCCGCAAATCTGGAATATTTTCTTGGTGACGGCCTTTCCAGTTCATACCGCACACCGGGCGGCGTTCCACTGACCGCGTATCGCTACAATGTAGTTGGTGACACGCCGACATGCTCAATTGTCGAGGGAGAAACAGTCGAGTTGCCGCGCGATGTGGCCGACCATATCAGCAAAGTAACCGATGCCACCTGGCCGGAAACATACTGGGTACCCCGCGATATGAGCTCATTTGACTATATGTCTAAAATCGGGCCCAATCACGACGCAAACTCGTTTGGTATGATCGGTGCTGATATTGTCACACTCAATGCCATGTTGCGGATTCCGGTTGATTTCCATAATATTCAAAAAGACCGGATTTTCCGCCCGACCATGTGGGACCGTTTCGGCGGTGATGATTTCCGCGTGTGTGAAAAACTCGGACCGGCTTATATCTGAGGGCACCTCTGAAAATCCCTTGTCCCGCTGCGACCGGCTGTGAATGTTGTGCCTCAGCGGAATTGTATCGAACAATAACCGGTGCGGGAACCAATGCGAACCCGGGTCGCAAGCAGCTACTATGATGCGGTCAAACTAAATTACGTTGTGGTATGCGAAATTAATTATGACTGTGTGCGATATTGATAACAAATTTCGCAATGCGGTTTTGTCCACTGCTTGCGACATAAAAGACGCCGTCGGGCACAGGCGAAATGCAAATTGAACCGTTTCTTGTTCTGCTCCCGGACAAAGCGATTCTCTTCCCGGTAAGACCAAACAGTTCAATTGATGCGTTTTCCGGCAGGTTGCGTATCTGTAATGAGCGACCGGTGCGGACCCACTGAAAATCAACCTGCTTTTGCCCGGGGCTTTCTTTTCTGCCGGAGTCTCCGACCCGCGCTACGTTTCCACCAAGACTGAACTTCTTCAAGAAGTCCCAGGCAATTGCAGTAAGATCAATGTCATGAGCATTTCCATAAATCATATGCCCTGCCTCGATACTGCACAATGTCACTTCAACACCTTCATCACAGGTGAGGTAAGTCTCGCATATGCTCGATCCGGCGAGGGTCGTTTCGACAGGCGCGCCGGTACAATTGTTTGCCTGTGCCCAGACTTTAAAGTTCTCCTGTGCTGAAGGATATTCCGCATCATTCTGGAATATTCCGCCATTATATGATATCACACCGTCATCATACC
>WJKA01000015.1 GCA_014729375.1 Chitinivibrionales bacterium | reverse complement strand
TCCACATCCGATGCTTGGCCTATCTTCTGATACCACTTGATTCCACCTACATAGTACGTCCCGCTGAAGTTGCCAGCGAGTCCCGTTGATGGCCAGTTGCCTGCTCCTGGTACGCTTTCGGCATGGGTGTTTGTGTTACCGTCAATGCCATTCGCGTCGTCAGTCCAGGCAGCATCAGCATCCGTCGTGCTGGCCGGATTGAACAACTCCATTCCACCCGCAAAGCCGACTACCTGGCAGAGGTAGAGTCTCGGGTAGTACCCAGCCTCCCCAATCGTAACCCGAATGCGCACCTGTGATATGGTTTTCCAGGCACCCATTGTTTCAGTCTGCGTAGAGCCCTGGGTGAACGCGCCAGACTTGATGGAATTCCAACCCCCGTCATAGTAGGCGTCAATCTCAATAGTTGCACCGGAACCAGCGTTGTCGACGTAATACTTGATCTGATTACCCCAAACATCATCGAATGTGAGGATGGCATAATCTGTCGTGCTACTTGCACCTAGACTAAAGTTTTCACTTGCATATGTGTCTTCGCTGCCATCAGAGGCGTTGCCTTCGTTGTCCCATTGGCTGTCGGCATCGGTATATGCAGAAGCCTCGCAACCATAGCCATCGAGCACGAAGGGCACAATGTTAACCTGCGTCCCATCAGACCAGAATATAGTGCCCTTTCTATTATCGGGTTCCAAAGCGACCGCGATGCGATAACCACTACCACCATTAATATCACCAAGATCAAGCCAATCCTGCCATGACGAACCGCTATCAAGGCTCTGACAGTAAATGAGGTGCCCATTCGTCTGAATCGCCACAACCACCACATTCGTGCCATCAGCAGCACACGCTACGGCATAGCAGGTCTTAGACCAATCAGTCCACGAGGAATAGGTAGATTCTGACGTGGGATCAGCGACTCGGGATCGGTAGAGGTTGTTAGAGGAGTCGGTGCGCACGCGGATCAGGGAGCCGTCAGAGGGCATACAGCAGGCGTGGAACTTGTCATCCTCGCTGCCGGAGTAGTAGGAGGTAGGCTTGAGCTTCTTGACGCCTGCGATCGTGTCGTAGATGTCGGTGAAGGGGTAGGGGTTGCGTGATGTCGCTTTCCCAGCCGCAGTAAGTGTTGCTGAGATAGTTCTCAAGACGTTGGGTGCCTCCGGTAGACTCGCGGCTTTCTCATAGCCTCCAGTTTGGCAATAGCCTCATTCCACTTCAGTGTGCCCCAGTTCAAGTATCTATCGGGGACTGTCACACCGCTATCGTTGACCACGTTTATCTTGGTTTGAGCGTAGTCGATGGCGAGTTTCCCTGCTACCAGGGTCGAGAATATCCGCTCCAGCTCAGGGGTTAGCGTCGATGTCTCGAAGGTAACGACGGCATCATCTGCTGCCGCTGCCTGTAGTGCAGGGTAGATGCTGAAATTGCCCTCGTTACCCGCAAGGGCCACATCCGCAGTAACCCGATAGACTGTGGTGTCACCTGCAATCGTGAAGCAGGTATCGGCGTAGATGGTATCAGCAGCAGCCAGACCGTCGATGTCAATGTCTGTCTCTCCTGCTGCATGTAAGAGCTTCACAGCCCCCGCCAAATCGCTTGTCTCTGTGATTCTCTGCGGCTTGGCGCACCAGACGTAGATAGAATTACCCGCAGTTGGCGTATCGTCAAGGTCAATAAAGAGACTATATCCCTGCACCTTGAAATTGCGCCAACAACGAGGCCATTGGGCTACCTTGTACTCTACGTCCAGCACACGAAGGAGATTGGTTATCGTGTAGAGACTGTATTCCCGAGAGGCCGTGGCGGTAAGGACTTCAAGCACTTCGACAGGAACACGATCCGACACTTCGTCAACGAGTATATCCTTCATGTACTCATCAATAGTGGCCTCCGCAAAGGTCGCGTTGCCAGTATCGGTCAGCTTGACCTCGACGTCATCTCGCAGGTTCGCCCATGTTCTCTTGCCCATTTACTTGCCCTTCTTTCGGTGAACCTCCCCCGCGTGGGACTTCCCGCTCTTGTCATAGCATACCGGCATGTATGTGCCTTTGGAGGGCTTCACCGTCCGTATCCTGCCTCCTGCCTTCCTGCACTGGTTGAACGCTTTTGGCATCTACCCACCTCCGAACAGAATCCACGGCTTCCCCGTAGCCCCGACCCCGAAATACTCGTCTGCCCTCTTTATCAAGACTTCGAGGTTCTGCCCTTCAGGGTTCATCTGAGGCTCCACTACGAACGCTCTCAGTTCTCCCTCGTCCATCAGCACAACCACCATGAGGGAGTGCGCCCCGAAGAACGTCATGTGGTGCGCGTCCCACGTGGCTATCTCTTCCCATACCGGATAACCGAAAGCCGCATTGCGAAGCCAGCCGGTGAACTGCTCGCAGTCCCGCTTGTCCACTACATATAGTTTCTTGTAGGCCGCTGCCCACAATATGTAGAGCCTGTAGTCATCTGGAGTAACTACGACGTTCTCCAGGTCAGGCATGACTATCTGGCACCTGCCGCAGTCTCTTATCAGGACTGCCTCAAGCTCGTCCTTGGTGACTTGCCTGTGAGCGGGAGGCAAATTGAGTGGAGGTTTGTAGTGCTCGCATTCCTCACACTCGGGGGACTCCAAGAGGCATGTTCGCAGCTTCACCTCGCAGTCCCGCAGGTCTCCTCGCAGGTCGTCTCTCACAGCCGCGCACGTCTCTAACCGGCTCTCGGAAGTGGCCAGCCGTTCGGCCAATCCCTCCTTCTCGGCAATGAGGTTCATTCTTATTGCGTCGAAGTTCTTGTGCTCGGGCTTGTTGCAGAACCTACACATATCCCCTCCTCAGTCGATAAAGGCGTACCAGTTCACGTCGAGGTTCGATGCTCCAGGATCAGCAGAGCAGGTGATTGTGAACCTGGTCGAGTTCCCGCTGCCCCACGAGAGCCGCCCGTAGTCGTTGGTGCCCTGCTCTTTGGGAGTCAGTGTCACATCCGTGGGTGTGGTAGCGAGTCCGTGGGTGACTACGATCGAGGTAGAGCCGTTGGCGATGGTGGCCGTGCCGGAGTTCTCCGTGACGTAGCCCTTGTTGTAGCGAATGATGCTCGTGGAGTTCCCGTTGTAGACTCCGGCGACAGTGTTGTAGGAGAGGCCGTTGTTCTTGACTACCGTGTTGACTGCCGTGGCCCCGATGTAGACGCCGTAGTCCTGGTGCACGGTATCGTTGTTGTGTGCCGTGATGTTGTAGACCTGTGTGTTATTGGCTGTGCCCTTGACGTACACACCGTAAGGGTTCGTGCCGCTGGAGCCGTTGTCGTTGACTTCGCCGCCATTGACTGTCATGTCCAGACAGGTCGATGCGAACTCAATACCGGCCCGCCCATTGTCCCCACAATATCTGGTGTCAGCTATCGTTCCCCGACTGACAGCGTAGAAGTACGCCCCCGCCTGGGTGTTGGTGTCGAATGAGCACCCATGCACAAGGCACTCACCGCCACCCGACGTATTGAGTCCCTTCTGTGTAGCCGTCTGCATGTAGGTGTCATAGACCTTCCAGTTCCAGACAGCTTGCACCCGCAGGTTGTCAGTTCCGGCTCCCGTCAGTTCGGAGTTGAACATCCTGAAGCCGTTGCAGGAGAGCGTGTTACCCTTCACGTAGACGTTGTAGACCTTACCCTCCTGGGCCTTGAGGTTATCTATGCGGAACTGCCGCATCCCCTCGACGTAGACACCCCCACCTGCGGTCTGGTTGGCACCGTTGCAGTCGATAATCATGTCGGAGATGCCGCAGTTGTACGTGTTGTTGCCAGAGAAGACGAAGGCGTAATCCGTTGTGTTTGCCGACTGAGAGAGGTTCCATGTCGTAGCCCAGCCCAGTCCTTTAATGAACTGGCCTGCGTTACTGACTGTGACATTGCCGGTCGCAGAGTACGAACCATCGAGAAGGAGAACCACACCAGGGCTTGTGCCCAGGGAGTCAACGGCGGATTGTACTGTGTCGTCGTCCGCTGTCCCGTCACACCTGTAATGCGCTGCATTCTGGTACTTGGAGTTAGAGGCGGCTACAATGATAGTCGCGGCATGATAGTTCCTGTCCGGCCCCGTGATAGGCCACCATGCACCAGGAGGCTCTGAGGTGGGCGTGGGGGTCTCTGTGGGTGTCGGCGTAACCTCCCCTCCGTCACAGCCGATGACCGGAATTAGGATGCTCAATACTATCAGTAGTGCCAGCAGCTTTCTCATGTCTCTCTCCTCAGTTCACGATGATTACTTGCCCCGCGCCTGGGGTCGGGGTTGCTCCACCGCCCAAATCATCCGCCTCGAAGTTGTCCAAATCCGACTCTGTGGCACCCCAGCCGCGGTAGGCGGCGATACCAACGTTCGTATGCCCTGTAATATCGCTGTCGGTCTGACTGCAAACCAGGCCGCCCTCTCGGTAGCCTTTGATGCTGGAACCGTCCACCTCTAGCCTGAACGTATCTCCACCGTATGAGCCGTTATCATCGTCTTGCTCAAGATCAGTCCAGGCGCCGTTGACACGCTTCTTTAACTCCGGGTCATCACCCTGCCAATCGTGCTCGATGCCAAAGAAATAGAGGTCGTTGTCGTTAGCAGCCTCGTAACGGCACATGACGCCGATGCGTGTGCCACCATTGGCCCAAAGGTCGGCCTGAGCATAGTGGTCATCTGTTGAGGGCTCTGCCTCTCCTGTTACGCAGGCAATAGAGTAAGAGCCTTCCGTTTGGACTTCAGCCTGGTTGGTATCTATATCCCAATCGCCTGCATCTTCTGACCATGATAGGTCGGGGCCAAGAGCATCACCATTGCCTGTATTGAATGATTCAGTGATGGTGTTGTGGGAAGACACAGGCGGAGTTGAGCCATACAGCAGTTCGCCCATTAGCCAGACACGGTATTGACCATCGGATTCGGGTTTAATGGCCCGGTTGGTCAGCTTGCTGTCTATCAGCAACTCGACGAGCACACCCTGGAGGCTCTGTGTCTCTGCCTTGAAACTCACCCCGAGGTTACTGGTTATTGCGGCTTTGTCGGCAGACTCCAGGGTATCAATGTGCGAGCTACCGAGATATGTCGCAC
>WJKA01000162.1 GCA_014729375.1 Chitinivibrionales bacterium | reverse complement strand
GACCATGCGCGGCTGGTGGAATGCACCGACCAGGTTTTTGCCCATGTCGTGGTTGACGCCTGTTTTACCGCCCACGGACGAGTCGACCATGGCAAGCAGAGATGTCGGAACCTGGACAAGGGCGACACCGCGCAGAAACGACGCCGCGGCAAAACCGGCGATATCACCCACCACGCCGCCGCCGAATGCAATGATCACCGAACTCCGTTCGAGCCTGTTACCAAGAAGTGTATCAAGGATTTTTGACCACGTGCCAACCGTTTTATACCGTTCACCGTCGGGAATCGCATGAACAATCGCATCGAGCGTCCGGCTCAGCTCCCGGACCTGGTCGTTGTATATCTCGCGCAGCGTTTCGTTGGTGATCAGCGCGAACCGGGCGTTCGGAAACTGCTCCTGAAGGGCAGACGCCAGTTTGTCAAAGGTGTTTTGCCCGATAAAAACCGGATAGGAGCGATTACCGAGTTTCACCGTTATCTCATGCATATGCTATTCCTCTGAAACTGTTAAGGCAGCGCCGGCTTTTTTGAAATCACCGGCAAATGAAGGATACGTAATATGCGATGCTTCGGCAGTAGTCACAACCGTCTTTCCTTCAGCAACCATTCCGGCCAGGGCCAGCGCCATGACTACCCGATGGTCATTATGACCGTCAACACGCGTGCCGGAAAGCCTGCTTTTGCGTATCAGCAATCCGTCGTTTTGCACTTGAATATCGGCGCCCATCCTGCCAAGCTCATCGGCTATAATGCCGATCCGGTCGCATTCTTTTATACGTGCGTGGGCAACATTGACAATACGGGTGGTGCCTTCTGCGCAGCAGGCGGCAACTGCGAGCGCGGGAAGCGAATCCGGCATCGCATTAAGGTCAATTGTCGTGCCTGTCAGCTCCGGAGGGCCCGCAACTGTTGCAGAACCGGCCTTTCGCTCTACCGCAACGCCCATGGGTTCGAGTATCGAAAATACTTCTTTATCGCCCTGCGGATCGTCGAAATCCACGCCGTCGATTGACAATGTAGAGCCGGTAATCGCCGCAGCCACTGCGGGAAATGTCGCTGATGAAAAATCTCCGGGGACCCGTTGGTCAAAACAGGCATACCGCTGATTTCCGGGAATGAAAAAACGGGAATAATCCGGGGATCCCTCACAGCGAATGCCCAGTTTCCCGAGCCACCAGAGCGTTATATCGATATACGGCGTCTCCTGCACATTATAAACGCTCAGCGTTGTATCTTCCGGGAGGAGCGGACCGGTAAAAAGAAGGCTGGACACGAATTGCGACGAGATGCCGTCAACCGCGGTGACCCCGCCGCGCAGCGGCCCGTGTATCGTAAAAGGGAAATCGCGGGTGTCGTTTTCAAAAACACACTGCGCACCGAGCTTCTCCAGCGCAGCACACAGCGGCTTTACCGGACGGGACCTCAGTGATTCGTCGCCGTCAAACCGCCGCGGTTTCGAACCAAGAGCCGCGGCAGCGGTAAACAGATTTGTTGTCGTGCCAGAATTGCCGGTATAGATATCGCCAGAACCCAGATTGTAATTCCCGTCAAGACCCTCAATTTCAAGCACGCCCTCCTTCTCGCACACACCCGCGCCGAGCGCAACCGAAGCGTTTAGCGCAGACCTGCCGTCACCATGCACCAGGGGATTGCGGACCACCGATGTTCCCCGTGCCAGTGTTGCTGCAATGATCGCACGGATCGTGTGCGATTTTGACGGCGGAACGGTAAACCCGCCGTGAAGTCGAGATTTGCCAACCTCCCAGTTCATCGCTCAGTCACCAGCCTTTCAAGCTCAGCCATGTCGAAAATATCCTCGGGGACGGTTTTGCCGGTCCAGTAAGTAAAGGATTCCAGGCCCTGGTACAGCAGCATGCGGAGTCCGTTCTGGATTGTGCATCCCTTCTGTTCGGCATCGCACAGAAGTTTTGTTTTCGGCGGATTGTATATGACGTCAAATACGGTCGTTTCCGGATTAAGAACAGCGCTGTCAAGCGGCGATGCATCGATATGCGGGTGCATACCCACGGAGGTGCAATTTACGCACAGGGAGCAGTGTCCAAAATGATCTGCCAATGATGAACCGGAGAAAAGGGACCATCCGACCTGAAAACCGGTTTTTGCCGATATTTCCCGGGCAAGCGGCTCAACGCGCTCCCGCTTTCTCCCGACAAGTATAAGCGAACGCGGAATTGAATCTTTTGCAAGTGCAAACCCGAGCGAGCGCGCGGTGCCGCCGTTGCCGAGAATAATAATGTTGCCGCCGCAAGGATCATGGTCCATCCAGCGCAGTGCACGCAGAAATCCCTGCGGATCGGTAGTTGTACCGCACAGACGGTCATTTTCGAAATAGAGCGTATTCACCGCGCCGATGAGCCGGGAAATATCCGAAATACTGTCGCAACACTGTATAAGCGCCTGCTTGTGCGGGATCGTGGCATTCGCGCCGGCAAATCCCATCACCCCGAGCGCGTGTGCCGCCTGGTGAATACTGCCGGGCTTAACCTCCAGCGGTATGTAGACAAACGGAAGCTCCAGCTTTCTGAACGCATGATTTTGAAACAGGGGAGATACCGAATGCCCGACCGGATAACCGAACAGGCCGACCGGTCGCGTGGCCCCGCGTATTATCTGACACTCCATGTTTACCCACTTATTCCTTGAAGAACGGCTTTATCCTGTTCCTTCCGCTGTTTTTGGCCCGGTACAGGGCAACGTCGGCCTCATCCATCATTTCCGAGGGGTCTTTTATGTCGTTACGGTAGGCAGTCACGCCGATCGAGACTGAAAGACGGCCGCCGGGAAGGCCCTGTTCATTAACAAACCGGTAATCATAAATCGCATTGCGGACATTTTCGGCGGTTTTCAGCGCAATACTGAGCGGCTGGTCCGGAAGTAACACCGCAAACTCCTCACCACCATACCGCGCGACCGTGTCGTCGGTACTGCATACCGCGTGAAGTACCCGGACCGTTTCGATCAGCGCGATGTCGCCTTTGATATGGCCGTTAAGGTCGTTATACATTTTAAAATGATCGAGATCGAGCATCAGCATGGAAAAAACCGAACCGTCTGTTTTGGCGGACAGAAACAAGCGCTTGAGCTGCTGCTCGAAAAACTGCCGGTTATACGCCTTTGTCAAGTCATCGGTCAGCGCCCTGCTTGCCGTATCGGCATATTCGTTGGCATCGATAATTTTCGGGTTCCGGATGCGCCGCTTGATATTAGTGTAATAGTCAAGCGCTGCAATATGAATGCCGATGTTCCGCCCGAGCTTCTGGCTGACATCGTACTTGTGCTTTAATATCTCTTTCCAGTCGCGCTGGGCCTCATTCTCAGGAAGACGGATCTGGATTAGCGCAAATATTATGTCGCGATAATACGTACCCGGCTGCTTGCCCAGCGACAGAAGGACCTCTTCGTCCTTCTCAATATGGTCCACCAGATCACCGCTCGCAAGCTCGATAGCCTGCATGGCGGTCAGTTTCTTGAGGTTTTTTATATCGTCAATCTTCAGATTAGTGCTGTCCAGCTCTTTTTTCAGCTCCTGAAGATTGATCTCTGTGTATTCTTTGCTCTTTTCCATAGTTATTACTGTATCTGCAATTTCGTGTTGTGTACCATATGCTACTGTCCTTGAAAATAGTATTTGCATATTGATTATTCCGCCCTTGATTTCAATCATGCCATATTTTATAATTACTGTAATGATTAAAGCAACACTAAATAATCCGGTTTGTGAAATTGGTGCGATAATCCGGGCCTACCGGGAGAAAACCGGGAAATACCAGGGCGCTATTGCAGAGCGGGCCGGGATATCGGTAAGCATGCTCAGTCAGATCGAGCGCGGCAGAGTATCGCCGTCGATCGAGACGCTCATGGCGGTGTGTTCATCGCTGGGCCTTGACATAGCAGATTTATTCAGGCGCCTGTCGCCTGCACGGTCCGCACGGATTCATCATTCGGGAGAGCGTCTTACCACCGGTGGGGACGGCGCGCGGTATGAGCAGCTCATAACCGGCTTTGATTCCGCGTATCCGTCTGAGCTGTTTCTTCTTGAAATAAGTCAGGACCGCGATGTTGAATTGTCAACCGGTGGTCATGACGGTATCGAGATGGGGTATGTGTTGTCCGGTAAAGCAGAGCTCCGTGTCGGCGGGATGAATTACCCGCTGGGTGCGGGGGACAGCATATCGTTTAACGCCCGTCTGCCGCACAGTTTGAAAGCAGGACCGCACGCATCGTTTCGTGCGGTGTGGTGTGCTATTCCGCCGCATACGGATTATTTACAAATTGAAGATGAAAACAATGCAGAATTGTGAAGGGACTTGTTATGGGACAAACGATCACCCAGAAGATTTTCGAAAAGCACTGTGTTGACGAGCCTTTTGCCGGTACAAAAATCATTTCTCTGGATGCTGTTTTGTGCCATGAGATCACGACACCGGTTGCCATAGCCGACCTTGCATGGCGGGAAAAGGACCGTGTATTCGATCCATCGAAAATAAAGGCGGTTATCGATCATGTCACGCCCTCAAAGGACTCGAAAACAGCGACACAGGCGAAGATACTGCGGGACTGGGCGCACCGTCACGGGGTCACTGATTTTTTTGATGTCGGCTGCAATGGTGTGTGTCATGCGATTTTTCCCGAAAAGGGATTTATCCGCCCGGGATATACGGTTATCATGGGTGACAGTCACACCTGTACGCACGGCGCGTTCGGTGCATTTGCCGCAGGGGTCGGGACTACCGATCTTGAGGTGGGCATTCTCAAAGGGGTATGCTCGTTCAGGGGGCCGAAAACAATGGGGATTGACATTACGGGCTCCCTGCAGAAAGGCGTGTATGTCAAGGATGTCATTCTGGAGATAATCAGGCGGTTGACGGTAAACGGCGCGACCG
>WJKA01000014.1 GCA_014729375.1 Chitinivibrionales bacterium | reverse complement strand
GTACAAAATAGAGCGCGGTAACGGCAACACCCTGGGATTTCAGCAGATGCACGGCTATCGCACTGTCAAGACCACCGGAAAACATGACAAGACATCGGACCATTATGTAAAAATAGTATAAATCCGACTTATCTCAGACATTTGTTTGTAATTCGGCCTCTTGATATATGTCCATTTTTTCAAAACTATTTGAAAGATAAAGCGCATGGGCATTTATCATAAATTGTGCGCTCTCCAATCTCATTTCCTTATAGCCATAGCCCTCAGCTGTCTCAATAAGGTTGCGAAGTAATCGTTCACCGAGATAATTGTTTAAAAGAAGGATTCTTTGCTGATACCGCTTTTTTTGACATATACGAATATTCCTTTCCTTGGTTCGCATTTTAGAGCTCTGCTATTCGAGCGAATAATCATTTCCGCCAGGCATGCCCGCACTTCGGGCACTCAGCCCGGTGAACACAGAGCTTCTTCCCGCATTCTGCGCAAATCCAGCGCGAGTTCTCCCTTCTCACGAATTCCCGAATTCCAATGTGCAGAATGTTGTTGAGATTTTCAATCATGCTCATGCCATACTTCTTTCGATACCGGGCATCAAGCTGCTTCAACCTCGCACAGGGAAAGACATCGCAGGAGAAACAATATTTGGCATCTTCTTTCCGACGGTCGCAATTCAGAATCCGGCACAAAATGCACGATTGGGTTTTATTTTTTTTCCACCAAGACAACCAGGACATTGGTTACCCTTTTCCCGCATGGTAACATAACAGACGCGGCAGTATTTACTTTTGGATTCGCTGTTTCCCATCTCGCGTATCGGAGGGTCAATTATATCAAGAACCATTACTTTGCAATGAGTCTTTTTGCAATCCCCTTTTCCATTGTCCGCTCATCCCGTCGTTCAATGACATAGACTCCGGGAACACGATTTGTTCGAAAATCACGCCTGATCATGGAGCTTACTCCATCACCGCTCTTCTGTACCTTTTTAATGCACCGTCCGGCTACATCATAGATGAAATGTGTTGCACCTTTACTTCCGGTTACAGGTTGTACCGATAGTCGGGGCGACGCTTTTACAGTTTGTTCCTCGATAGCATACTCGCCCGGAACAATCTGGATACCGCACACAAACCACCGGGCATACCCGCCGCTTCCCCGGCGAAACACCAGGTTGAGCTGACCATCGGTAACATCAACGATAAAGAGATTTACCTGCGGTACTCCCCCGCCGCTCGAGCAGCCGACCACGTTCACATTGTCGATTTTCGAGATTTCCTCGGCTTCAACGCCGTTGAAACCGTACGAATACTTCTGCATGAAATGCATCAAAACCGTATATGTTCCGTTGGCCAAGTCTACTTTGAATTCACCGTCAAACCGTTCACCCGAAGCGTATTTTACCAGCTCGATACCATCCATGCATACTTTATCATCCCAGCAACTGCTCCAGCTCCCGGTCTTGATATCATCGGTTATCCTCTCCCAACCGTAGCCCTGTGATGAAGAATACAATTCTGCTCCGGCATTGATAAATCCAGGCTCGACTGTCTGGTCCGGCTTCCCGAAATCGAACCGTTTTGCCTCGCTTTCATCCTCGGCAACCAGCAGTATTTCCGATGCACTGTCGACACCGGCCATATTATCGGCAACAAACAGAATCGGCTTATACGCTCCCGGACCTGTATACGTAAAGGTAGCCGTTTCTCCGCTTGCCGTGCTATTGCCGACAAAGTACCAGTTAAATTTCAGTGCGCTGAGCGAATCATTGGGATCGGTTGTTGTGCCGGCGTTATAATCAATCTGGAGCGGCGCCTGTCCTGCTTTTGTCGATACCGAGAATGCCGCTTTAGGCGGACCAAAAAAGAACGATTTCTGGTCCCATCCGCCATGTTCATCCCGGACAGTGAGCGCAACACGATAGCTTTTTTCGAGGGGTGATGGATAGGTATGCTGCACAACAGCACCACTTCCCCACGAAGCGCTGTCATTGAATCCCCAGATATATTCCAGCGCATCACCGTCAGGATCATGAGTTGCCGAGGCATCGAATTCCAGCGTAGTTCCTGAGACCGGGCGGACAATGAAATCGGCCATTGGCGGTGTATTGCCCGGTTGTCCGTCAGTTTCGGAAATAAAGGCAAAAAAGCCGTCCTGCTCTCCGGCAAGTTCGGCTTGCAACGTATTGCGGGTGTAAAGCGAATATCCACTTGAATTTTTCGCCGATCCGGCCCAGAGCACCTTAGACGAGCCGTCGGTGTTTTCAGCAAGAGCAATGGTATGGGTTCCCCCCGATGAGAGCCGGGTGCTGAATAATCGCTGCGAGAAATCTGATTTGACAATTACCAGATATGCACCGCCGGTGTAGCCGCCGGTGGGATCGAATGTCATGGGCAGTCCGGAAGCCGACACTCCGGCAAGGTAGATTGTACCGTCAGTATCTGCAGCAATTGCGCCGTTATAAATCCTGATCGTATTCCCCCGGCCGTTATCCAGCCGCGTCGTGAAATACTGGCCCATGCCGTAGGCGCCGCTTGACGGCTCATAACGGCCATAAAACAAGCTTGGTTCGGTGCCGACATTGGAACCCTGGCTGTAGAGGTCACCACCGGCAATGTCGACATCAGTCATGACGTCGAAAGGATCGTTATCAAAGACATGATTGCCGCCGTCAACTTCAAAAACCATATACAGATTGCCGTCTTTACCGATCGCACAGCGGTGCCCGCGGGCATCGGCCATATTGCTGCTGTTACTGTTCAGTTCACTGCTTGCATAATTATACCCATCATACTTGCGGGTCCCCGAATAGCTCATTCCCTGATACGCAGGGACATCGACCGGATAGCTTTTGCCGTTATCGGTTGGCGCAGAATAATTCTTAAAACCCAGCGATATAATCGTTTGTGAAGGCTCATGAATGCATACATCGCGGGTATAGTGTGAATTACCGCCGAATGATCCGAGTTCCTGATGGGAGGGACCGAAAACCTTGATGGTGACACTCGCAATTTTCTGCGTCAGAAAATCGGTGGAACTGCAGATGAGTATGGCATAATGCCCTGAGGGGCCGGCATCCACCCGATGGACCGGATGGTCAAATGTCTGCGCATGAATAACCGATGATGCAGTTTTATCGAGAATGATAATCCCCCCGCTCATCGATGCACAGTAGATATTTTCGCTGCCGTCAACCGCGATATCAACCACCTTATCGGCAATACGGGTTATCGACAGCACCGATTTGCCGTCTGAAGCCAGGCGGACAACCGCACCTGCCGATGAACCGGTTGCGCCGTTGAGCAGCGTTTCGGTAACGCCGCTTACCTTTTTATCGCCGATAACTCCTCCCAGCACGATACTGCCGTCGGAAAGGATCACCGATCCGTAAATAGCATCCTCACTGCCGCTTCCACCGAAATAGCTCGATACATCGATATTGTAATCGTTCGATCCGGCAAAGAGGAGCTGCACTGCTCCCACCAATACCGCAAAAGAAATCCATCTGTTCATTGTCCTCTCCTAAAATGAAAGTCGCTGTTATGGTTGATTTACTACTTTCTTATTTAGTAACTACTCAGGTCCCACGGACAATTTCATCCGTCATTCCGGCAAAAGCCGGAATCCAGTCGAATTCTTGCTTAAAACAAGATGGATTCCGGCTTTCGCCGGAATAACGAGACCGACGCATCTGAGTAGTTACCTTATTTATTATCAATCATCAGTATCCGTTCGCCTCTGATTGTATAGATACCCTCTGGAAGCTGTCGGGCGGAAACACCCGGCCCGGACATCACCCGTCCATTTGCCGCAATAATTTTCGTCTGCTTTTCATTCCCGTGTGCACTCAGCACCATGCCACCATTGCGCAGCTTGAAGCCGCGACGTCCGGCCGCACTCGCAGCAGTAGCCGCTCCATCGATTGCACGATATTCCACCTCTGCGCTTGACCGGTCAACAATTATCTGAATTCCCTTGCCGCCAACCTGGGCAGTCAGCGCCGCACTGCCCCAGTTCTGCTCGACTATATTTTCACCAGAAACAACATGATAACTCTGCCAGGTGGAAAAATCGAGTTCGTTACCGTCACACCAGACCCGGGAAATTTTTCCTGCGGGAGTATGAGTTACCGGTGAAGGTGTTTTGTCCCAGTACTCATATCCCGATTGATTAAGCCCGGTATGCTCCATGCTGAGCGAACGGCCTGCCGTCGATGTGTATTCGAGCTGGTTGGATGATGGCGATTCCAGGGATGTGTTGTTTTTTATTGACGAAACAAAATTAGTAAAGGAGCCGTGTTCAGCTTTCGTACCGACTTCGACCACCAGTGCCCCCAGTTGACTCGTACTGAAACTCCATTTGAACACTTTATTGGCTGGATCATCCTTGAGCGTGCCTTCACTGGGCGATGAACTGTTCCAGGGAATAACAGCACAGTACACATCACTGCCCAGGTCGGCAAAAACCATGTTACCGTCTTTGGAGGGATTGCATGCCGAGGGAATGACAATCCACATCAGGTCATCACCTTTGAGGAGGCG
Organism: Chitinivibrionales bacterium; assembly: GCA_014729375.1. GTDB lineage: Bacteria > Fibrobacterota > Chitinivibrionia > Chitinivibrionales > WJKA01 > WJKA01. The sequence continues at coordinate 7,031 of WJKA01000014.1, read as the reverse complement.
CATAAGCACGTTCCGATACTGGCCGATCTGTTCACAGGGATTACGCCCCCAGTAACTGCTGATTTTATTGTCCGAAGAAATCGACCCGCTGCCGCTTTTGCCGTGGATTTTATATGCACCATTCGTGCCGGTAACGCCAAGCATCCATAATCGTTCTTCCGAAAAGCAACCAATGCCGCCATAGTCAGGATGACGGCCGTCGGGAACATTGGAAGCGACGCTTCCCAGCGTATAATTTTTTTCAAGGTACAAAGTCTCGAATTCGAACCGCCGGCTCCGCTGCGTATCGCCTTTCCAATCGGCATAATTATCAAAGTCAAGATGATAAAATGGTTTTGCATTATGCATCTCAACCGGAGTGGTGAAATTTCGATGAGCAATATCAACAGCTACTTGTGGAGGACGATAGCTTGAATAGGGAATCCAACCGACAAGATTTTTGCTCATATTCGCATCGGCATCGGCAGTTGAATAGCTTGGCGTTTTACCACCGAAATACGCATAGCCGTATGGCCAGAACGAGCCTGAGAATGGTGTGTAATCATTACTTTTTGCACGAATATCGGGTCCCACCAGCGCTCCGTCAAGATAATGAAGCGCCGACGAAATGAGCATCCAGTCAAGCATTGCCTGCGCCTGACGTTTGATCTTATCATTTGGGGCATGTTCATAGAGTACTAAAAGGGGTTGAAAGCAATAGCCGAAATAATTATTCGAATCCCACTCAACCCGGCCGGCGCTGAATGTTCCCCGGACCAGGTTATCCATAAAATCAACAAAATAGCTCCTATGTTGACTGTTGAATTCATGAGCAAACTGCAGCCCGGCAATGCGTGACATCCAGCAGTAATTTTCCGAATTTTTTTCGGTCACCGAATAAATCGGATCGATATGACGATCTTCCCGCATCAGACATTGCCACCCTGTTTCATCTTTGGCGTGGCCTTTTACAGTATTGAGTGTCTTATCAACGGCGTCCAGATGGTCGGCATTCAGTTTGTCCTTATACGTGAAATAAAACATACTAAAACCCGGGCATGAGAAGGCCTTGTAAAATGATCCTGCCGATTCGCTCCGAAGAAGCGTCAACCCGTCGCCATCGATCATGCTTTGCGCGGCTGATGAATTATTGCGCACTTCATACAACTCCGCCAGAAATGCCGGCCAGTCACGCTTGCCGACGTCAGTATCCCCGGCCCCGCTTCCGTAGGACCAGGTATCCGCATGAACAAGCGTACCAACGCGGCTTTTATAGGAGGATTCACCCGATGAAGCAACACGGGTCGCCGACGGCTCTACCACCGTTCCCCGAACCGTGAAACTGCCGTCGGTGGGACCTTCATCAACAGTCTGAGAAAATCCTTCAGTCATTAAGACAACTACAAAAAAGATTATGAAGCAACTACGGTTATTCATCATAGATCCTCTCTATCTGATTAATGATTTCGCTCTGACCAGGCGTCTATCTTTGCATATAAATATGACATGCTTAACTGAGTTGTTTGGAAATTCAGTTCCCCCGTTTTTGCTCAGCAAGCGCCCTGCTATATCGTATATATGTATTGCTGAGACTTCTGAAGCGCGGAATACGCTGCTTGCAACTCCTGATTGCGCCGCAGTGTGCTCATGATCTTCCCACGCAACGATATATCCTTCACGCGTGCTGTTTGCCGCAGACTGCATTGCCTGTGATGTAATCGCTTCACCGCCAAAGATCGTCCCGGCGGCAGCAACATACCCGTTGTTGCAGCCGATTCCCCACAATGCCCCTTCACAACTGCCTTTCGAAAACGATACCCAGGCTTTCCGGCTCTGCCATCCGGGGTTGACGACAAGGATAAACGGCTCTGCGGAAGGCAACGAGGAGGTTACCGAACCAACGGAATTCCCGTTGACTGTTGCGCTACTTCGGCCGGGATAATACTGCTGACAGTAGCCGGCCAGATACACAGTACCGTCTGAAGCGACATCGATACCTTTGATCTGGCTCTGCCGTGGCTTACCGGAACCGTCGGCGTTCTCCCGCACGATTGCGGCCTGGCCTTTGAGAATGTCGCCGGTTTGCGGATCGTACCGACAGAAATAGGCGTGATCGATCCCCGCTCCCATGGTAACCGGATTGGTGTAATTGTCATAGCCGATCTGTACATTCGGGCGGTCGGTGATATCCCTGGGGCCCAGTTTCCATAAATGGTCGCCACCATGAATATAACCGGCCATATACAAGTAACCGTCTGCGCCGATAACGACTTCACTGACCCGGCTGTCGGCAAAATGGTTTTGCTCATAGCAATCAAGCGCTTCCCAGTCATAGTCGGCCCACTGCACCTGCCCGGAGTAGTCGTGCGCGCGCATAAACGGCACATGGATCGGATGGTTCTGCACCGAGCCCCAGTCATGATGTTTCGGGTTCCAGCCGGCGTGAATGACAAGCTGATTGGCGCCGTCAACGCAGATATCTTCGGAGTATTTATCATCAGCGGTAAAGGATCCCAGCAGGTCACCACCACTGTCGTAGATATACACCCAGCAGTAGGGTGCAGGACGGATATTCCCCTGAAGATCATAATATTTTTGCGGCTGCTGCATTGTTGCTACGGTGCCGTCCACACCAATAGACACGCGTGAGAGTGCTCGCCTGTAGCGCATATTTACCGAAGCAGAAGCAAAATCACCGAAAAATGAGCCGGTATGGGCATCAAGAGTTCCCTTTTCGATATCGGTTTTAGCCCACACGAAATCCGACGCATCGGGCAGCAGCACGCCGGTCCCGAAATCGCCGCATACCGCAATGCGCCCCTCAGGTCCGATTTCCAGGTCGTACACACAGCCGCCGATCCGTGTCATTGAGAGGACGGCGGCGCCATCGCTGCTCATGCGGATAACGACGCCATCCCCGCCGCCAAGAAGCTCGACAGGCGTTATACCCGCCGGTGCATAGTCGGGGAGTTTCCCGCCCAGAACGATAATGCCGCTTGCCGCAACATCGACGGCATTGATTGCATCATCGGAAGTACCGCCGATATAACCGGCGGTGTTGGCCGCAAAATCTGCAGCCGTTATCACGTGTATACCTGTAACTATAACGACAAGCAGCTTAGATATACATTCACCCGCCATGCGTGGTTCCTTCTTGTTTCTATCATTTCCAACCTGCAGACACAATTGCTATCGAGCAATGCATATGTCGGTCAGGAATAGAATTGTGTTGCTGCGCCGTATCCTCATCAGATACCTGCCGTCGGAAATAGTGCTCCCGACGGGTATGCGTACCCTTTGCCTGCGCAGTATTCCATCTTTGTTTATTATTGTTCTTCCTTTGTGATCAAAAACAGCAATGTTCACCCGTTGTTCATTCCCGAGCCGGCCCGGCATGGTAACACTCAATTCGTTTTTATGTATTTTGTAAATAGGTTGCGAAGTGGTACCCGAATGCGGCATCATTGTGGCGCCCGTTGCGGAGCTCTGCACCGTTACCCAGTCACTTGCGCCATTATCATTATCATCGCAGTTAACGGCAACAACCCGGTAGCTGATTTGGGCATTTGATGGGGCCAGATAATCGATCCATTCCTGAGGGTTAAAATCAAATCCTGCCGGCGCTGCACAATCGCATGGCCCCCCGCCCCCCGAACCGTCTGGTGCATAGCCGGCATTGCTGCCCCCCTGCGAATGACGGGGTCTGTAAGCGATCGTTGTAGCTGAGCCTGAGCCGATCTTTCGATCGATACGAAAACCGATCTCATTATTCGCAGCATCTTCCCAGCGTATCCGGATACCATCTTCAACTTTTTCAGCAGTCACATTTTGTGGCGCCGAGGGCGTTCCTCCGGGGCAGGTTGACAAAAAATCATTTGCCGTTGTGCCGGCAACGCCGTTGTCGGCATCGTTGAGCACGACGGCAATATCGGCAAACTGATTGGATTCGAGTTTACGAATGCCGACATTACCCGAAGTGTTATTCCTGAGTTGCAGCAGCCCCAGAACGTGTACATCATAAGGAGCTATATACCCCTTATCAGCAGCTTCATTGGCATAGGCAAATGCCCGATTGTCGGTCCAGGCATGGGAAAATGTTTCGACTTCATTATGCCGTTGCACCAGCATGCCCTCGCCGTCGTTGCCGCCCGATCCGGTTTCACGGACTTCGTTGTTATGTGCCCAGAAATTCATTCCGCCAAGATCATAGCCGCGGTTCATGTAATCGGCGATAGCAGAGCCGTCAATGCAGGAATTATACGAGGGGGTACCGCCCAGGTAATCTTTATGCGCAATATTATCACGGAGCACAACCCAGGTCCCGGATATTTCAAAGCTCTTATTTCCTTTATTATAGACCCAGTTATCGCGGACAATTACATCTTCTGCATAATAGCCGGCTCTCTGTGTAACATCACAACGATTCTGATACAGGGCAAGCAGGGCTTTGTTGATATCGACCACGAGGCGATTGTCGGCTGATGTGCCGATCCGCGGTACGACATTATTGGCGACAAACACATGCGATCCATAGACGCTCAGCACACCGCCGAAACGCCACGATTCTGCATCGGCATTGAAGGATGAGCAGTTTCCTTTATTGATCGCATAGTTATGTATTTTTGCATCGGTTAACTTACAGCCAAAGACAAACCGGCGACTCCCGTGAACAAGTTTCCCGCTGTCCCATTTCCCCGCAGTTGCATCGCCGGTCCACACATCCATGATATGAGTGCCGTCAGGCACACGGGCATTCCATCCGTGAGCGCTGTTTGCCGACAGCCAGGAATCGCCGGCGCCCCAGGTCGATGCCCAGGAATCGGCATCGAATCCGAAAAAGACATATGCATGAGAAAGATTTACCCAGGCGATCCCGACAGTGCCGACATCCGCCGGAGTACCGCCGATATAATTCATAAGACAGGGACCGCCGTATTCGGTTGCCGTAAAATCAAAGATAGTGCCCAGACTACTCAATCCGGCATTGTCATAATCGACAACCGCTTTGGAATCTGTTTCCGGGGCTTCACCCTGTATGACCACACCTTCTTTCAGCAGGAGTCCCCGCCCGTTGGGCCCCTCAGGAACAGCAAACGTGTACGTTCCGGCCGGATAATACAGCACTCCCCCGCCCTGCTCAAAGAGCTCATCACGGGCATTCTCGAACTTCTCGAAATTATTGGAACCGTTGTCGTACAACGACATATTTATTGCATTATCCCAGGCAATGCGATCGGTCCAGGCAGGATAGCCTTTTTCGCCGGAATAGTAGTCTGCAATTGGATTATCAGTTGGAGCGGCACTCGAGGCCGGATTAACAGTCAGCAAGATTGTGCATAGTGATTGCACGACGGTTTTTATCGACAAAATCCCTCTCCTTTTGTATAATGTATTTTTAAGCAACAGGAACCCCGGGCGCAAAAGCGCAAAGGATGTTCCTGCTGTTCTAACTGCCGGCTGTCTACCGTGCCGGGGAAGAGTCGGCAGTTTTTCCTTCTTCAATCGTCCTCCTCCTCGTCCTCGAAAACGCTTTTTAGATCAGCGAGAACGAGACGAGGACGATATTTCATTGACACACCTGTGTCGTGTCCCATCCCGGCTGCATTATATCAAACCAGGACCGTACCGAATCGGGTACCGCGGGACTGCAGAGCCTGTTGTGATCAACTCTCAAATGACTGATATACAAATTCGATACTAATTCCCCGGGGAATGATATGAGTTCATTCTCGTGCACTTCGATCGAAAACAGGCCGGAAAAAGTTCCCAGGCACGATGGTATCGACTCGAGCAGGTTCTTGCCGCAGAGCAGTTCTTCCAGATTAACCAGATTGCATATTTCCTGTGGAAGACTGTCGATACGGTTATCACTGATACTCAATTTTTCGAGTGTTATGCATTGCCCTGTTTCGGAGGGCAACGACGACAGCCTGTTCCTGGCAAATGACAATTGTTTCAAATTCGGAAGAGAAAACAGTTCGGGAGGAATTTTCCTGATATAATTTGTCTGGATATAGAATGTTTCCAAGTTGACAAGTGACGAGATCAGCAGCGGTATTGAATCGATCTCATTATGAGTCAGATAGAGGTTGACAAGAGAATCAAGTATAAAGACAGCATCGGGTATTGCCGTCAAATTGTTATTAGCGAGGTCAAGCGTTTTCAGGGACCTGCATTGAGCAAACTCATCAGGAAGGGTGGAGATCACATTACCGGTGCAATAAAAACCGGCAAGGTCGCCCAGTTCGCCGATCGATGACGGTATTACTTTCAGGGCCAGGGTGTCAAGCCATAGCGTGTCAATTTTCACGCCTGTTATATGGACCACCGACAGTACACCGGTATCCCGGAGATTGTTTGTATCCAGAAGCGCCCTGACGGCAAGCGTATCCCTGATATATTCGACAGGAAATGGTATTGGCGGAATCCGGATCGGTGATACTCCTTTTGTCGAAACAGCCACGGAAGAATCCATCACGATTGTGCCGCTTTGGGCACCGACAACCAGTTCGATTAATTCATCCTGTGGAAGTCCGGCTATCGAGAATGAGCCGCTGCCCGAGCACCGGGCGGCTTTATCCAGTCCGGCAGCAAATACAAACCCGGAAAAAAGACCGCGGAATCCGGTTGTGTCAATTGCTCCATTCAGGGTAACGACCGGAAGAACCGTGTCGGTATGAAGGTCCAGTGTCTGCATCGAATCGTCGGCAAAAAAAGAAAACAGTGCAGCAGTAGCTTCACCGGATGGCCCCTGTTTGATTACTTCGATACGGTACGCTCCTGAATCGATCTCTCTGAAGATAAAAACACCGGCGTCATCGGTGTACGTTGCAGCGCTGTCAACAGCCCGTTTCGCCAGGGCGGCTGTTGTATCGGCTTTGTGGTATGATGGTCTGAGAACAGCAAGCGCCTCAGCAACCGGCTGCCCGGTTTCATCCACGACCTTGCCGATAACCTCGGTACCAGGCCCCAGTTCACCGGCAACAGGATTTTTTTCGCCGCTGTTGCTGCAACCGGCTATAAAAGCCACAGCGCACAGACCGGCTATATAG
>WJKA01000161.1 GCA_014729375.1 Chitinivibrionales bacterium | reverse complement strand
TGCCGCCGTTATTTTTATACAGCTCCCATATTTCATCTTTTTTGATGTACGCTCGCTGTTTTTCAAGGATAGAAAATATTTCGTTGCGGAGTTTTGCGATCTGCGGACCGGATTCATCGAAACCCTCGCTTCGTCGTTGCTGAATAACAGCGTCAAGAGAGTCTATCGCGTTCATGAGAGGGACTTCTTTTTTGTAGTTTTTCGTTCCGAGGGTCCGGGTACCTTTGAACATCATATGCTCGAACATGTGTGAGAGTCCCGAGGTTCCGGGGCCTTCATACATTGAGCCGACAAAATAGTAAAGCCTGCATGAGACAACAGCCACATGTTTGTCGGGTACTACTATGATTTTCAGGCCGTTTGCACAGGAGTCATAATGGACCGGCACGGAAATGCCGGTTATTTCACCGGCGGTTGCCATTGTGAAAAGAACTGCCCACATGCAAGCCGTCTTTTTCATTGTACTGTATCAACCTTCCGCTTTAATCATAGCCTTATAGCCGTAATAGGCCATAAGGTTATCAAGTAAGACCAGTGCAGTGTAATTTTCCGCCACCGGCCATATCCGGGCGACAATTGTCGGATCACGTCGTGTAATTGCGGCAAGCTCTGTATTTTCGAGCGTGTATTTATCGATAGTATTCTGCTTTTTGTCGATAGTAGGTGTTGGTTTTATTCCCAGGCGGGCGATAATAGTCTGGCCGGTGGAAACGCCGCCGGTTATACCGCCGGCATTATTGGATTCAAAGACTACGGTGCTGTTTTCGGAATGCATTCGGTCGTTGCACTCATATCCTGTCATATCCTTTACATTTTTTCCTGCACCGATTTCAACGCTTTTAACGGCCCCGATACCGAGCATTTTTCCCAGATCGGCATCAAGTTTATCAAAGACCGGTTCGCCGAGGCCTGCGGGAGCGCCGGTGACCATAATTTCAACCAGTCCACCTGCTGAATCACCGGTTGCAGATATTCTGTTCACTGCATCGATCATTTCTTTTGCAGCTTTGAGGTCCGGACAATTGAGTACAGGATGGACACCGTATTTTTCGATAATGGCATCATGGTTGAGTTCCGGCGCTTTCTGGCGGATTTCATCGATTTCATTTTCAATTTCAGCCAGAATTTTCATTTTTTGCAGGAAGCGTATTTCCATGGTTATCCGGCTGTTTTCGTAGATTTGCTGGAAGAACGGATCATAATCACAGCGCATTTTTTTATAGGAACCGGCTTTTTCCCTGATAACGGCTTCATCGATCTGCGGGCAGCGTATCCCGGCCATTTCCTTAACATACGAAAAGATATGTATTCCGTGCCGGGCAAGTATCTTTTTTGCCGCCGCGCCTGCCGCAACGATTGTCGATGTATACCGTCCGCTGAAAATTCCCGCGCCGATAGCATCATCGTCGGCTCCGTATTTCATGAATGCTGCATAGGATGCATGGCCCGGGCGGGGAGTGCGGTTCGTGTCCTGGTATTGCTTGATATGAATGAAATGCCGGTCGAGATTCGGGATGAGTATGGTAAGGGGGGTTCCATTGGTATGATTTTTATTTCTACCGCCCTCAATAGTATCTGCAGAGTTGAGTCCTGAATAAATGACCGGGAGGTCAGGTTCTTTTCTTGGTGATGACAGTTCGTCGGCCCCGGGTTTTCTCAAAAGGAGGTCGGCGTAAATTTCTTTTTCCGTAATACTGATTCCCGGTGGTATTCCCTGAATAACGCTCGTAAGGCCTTCCTGATAGGAACCTCCTGCTACGGTGACCTGCAGCATTCTTCCGAAATGACATCCCAGCATCGATTCTTCCTTTCTTTTATGGAGTGCGGATAGCTGCTCCGGAAATTGAAGACATTAAAATATTTTATGGACACACAATATGCAGCAGGCGGGGAATTTGCTCTACAGTTGCAAATTATTTTCATAACCGTTACAATTGGATTAGAAGCAGTATAAACGTATATTATAACTGCCTGAGTTGAACAGCAAACCTTTGGAGAAATGCTGTTTGTTCCGGTTTGAAAAGGCGACAGGAGCGATAAGTACTTAGAATGATAAAAGAAACGCATACGGATTTTCTGGGGCGAACCCGGACAATGAAAAGTGCGGCGGCCAAGAGTGAACAATGGGTTGCATGGATCCGGCTCGTAATCGGGCTTTTTGCCTCGATAATGTTCACGCTTGGTTTTTTTGTCCGGAATACTGGTGTTCCCGTTTACAGCGTTCAGATGCTGACTGCTCTGGCGCTGATTTTATACAGCTTTTATTATCTTTTTTATTACAGTCACAAGCAGCTTCCCCGGAGTCCGGCATTTGTATCCGTTTTGTTTGATGTAACGATCGTAACATATGTGCTCTGGTCATATTCAGTCGGTACATCATCCCGGATGATGGTTCAGAGTGCTCTTTTCGGTGCATACTTCATTCCCATAGCGTTTGCCGCGCTTCACCACCAGATGCGGCTTTCCATTTTTGCGGGTGGCCTGGCTGCTGCGGAATACAGTTTTCTTTATTTTCTCTATTTATTTCCGGCGACAAGTTCATCTCCCGACTGGATTTACGATTACAGCATCCGTATTTCTCTTCTATTAATTGTTGCCGTTTTAGGCGGGATAATATCCCGCAATAATTTCAAGGCAATTGAGAAGATGATCAAGTCGGAGACCAGGTACCAGAATCTTGTACAGCGGCTCCCTGAAATGCTGTTTACGCTGGATGTCAGCGGCAATTTTCTCTGGGCGAACAGGGCATCATACCCTATCCTCGGCGTCCCTGAGAAGGTCCTTGAAGGCCGGAATATACGTGATTTTTTTCTGAATAAAGATGAATTCAAGCTTCGCAGCGAGGGATTGCGGGGTACATTTGAAATCAAGGATTTTGAGGGCGGCCGCAAATTTGTTGATTGTACTATACGGCCGCTTGAAACGGTTGGAAACAATCAGCAGTGGGAAGGATTAATGAGTGATATTACCGATAAAGAGCTTGCAATGTCTCAGCGTGAAGAGATGGCAAACCGTCTTTTTCAATATCAGAAAATGGAATCGCTGGGCACACTGGCCAGCGGCATGGCCCATGATTTTAATAATATTCTTCAGACAGTCAATGATTTAATCGCGCAGGTGCAGAACAATTCAAATGAAAACGCTACTCGGCAGCAGATGGGGCTTGTTCTCGATACCTTGCAGGATGCAAAATTCCTTACCTCAGAATTGCTTGCTCTCGGACGAAAACGGCCGCTCGATTATGAATCGATAAACATCAGGAATTTTTTTGAAAAATCTCTGCCTCTTTTCCGGAAGCAATTAGGGGACAACTACGATATCATTGTTGAGCTGACTGATGAACAGCTCTGGATCCAGGGGGATGCTAATTATCTGAAGCGGATATTTCAGAACCTTATCGGTAATTCCCGCGATGCAATGCCTGGCGGAGGAAAGATTTTTATCGAATGCTTTGCCACGCGTGCTGAAGGAAGTGCGAACACGGTTGTTATCCGGTTTTCCGATACGGGGTGCGGCATTCCAACGGAAATACTCGAAAATATATTTGACCCGTTTTTTACAACAAAGAAGGCGGGAAAAGGCACCGGCCTCGGCCTTGCCCTTGTCAAGCGCATTGTTTCATTGCATAAAGGGATAATAACAATCGAAAAAACCGACAGCGAGGGAACAATATTCCGCATGGAGTTTCCTGAAAGCGAAAAGGAAGACCTGGACCTGGACACCAAACAGATAATGGTTAACCGTCTTTCATCACGCATTCTGCTTCTCGAGGACGACGCCAAGATTCGTGACATACTCAAGGTTTTTATTAAAGGACTCGGGTATCCTTTCTGTGAGGCTTCGAACCAGGAAGAGGCCCTTGCAACGCTCAAGCGGTACCGGGACGAGTGTGATGTCGTTATCATGGACTGGAAGCTTGGAACGGATGATCCGCACAAGCTGATAGATAACCTTCGAAAAATCAAACAGGGGATTGCAGTAATTGTTGTGTCGGGCTACCCTCCGCCCAAGCAGAAGAACCTCAATGCTCTTGGAATTCGCAAATGGTTCACCAAGCCCTATGACAAGAACATGCTTGATCTGGAAATACAGAAGGCGTTGTACCGTCTCGAAAAATCCCGCTGATTGACCATGTATGTGCCGGGCCGTCCGGTATCAGGCAACATGGAATTCTTTACGGTATTTATAGGGCGTGGTCCGGTGGAACCGCTGGAAATAATGTTCCATTTCATGAACTCCTGCAAAGCCGCTAGAATCCGCAATAAATGCTTCACTGGAATGGGATGAGCGAAGTCGTTCGCGTGCAATTTCAGTTCTCATGTTCATTAAATAATCCTGAAATGACCTGCCGGAATATTTTTTTATGATTTTTTTTATTTTAAAAGGCGATAGCCCCAGGGTGGAAGCGATAAAGGGGAGCGAAAGGTTTTTATCGGTTATGCTTTCGCTGATCAACTCCTGGATTTTATTGTGAATGCTTTTTTCTTCTTCATTAGCCTCAAATTTGGTAATGGTATTCTTTTTTCTTTTGATAATATTTCGCAGCATGGCGGCAAGTAAAGAAAGGATGATTCCCAGTATAAACGGGACGGCAATCCTGAATGCCCAGTGCCGGGAGAATGGCAATGGTTTGAGGTTGAGTGTTTTCCACAGCACGGGGGCATACGCGTTCAGGCCGTCTGTCCCGGCCCATGATTCTGCGATAAGGCTATCGTTTCGGTCAAATCCTTTTATAAGAATATTGCATGCCAGCGACTCGGGCGGTTCAGGGTTAAGCGAATGCATTGGAATCAGGGCACTGATGGTAAATCCTTTGAAATCCACTTTTTTCAGCTTGACCGGGCCGTCATGTTTTTCCTGTTTTCTGGTTAGATGAAAAAAGTTATTATCATCGATTTCCGGCAGATACATGGTACGGACCGGTTTCCCGAACAGGGGCAGGGTGAGTGCGTACACACGTGAGGTTGGATAGGGAAGGCGGTCGAGTGCCGGATCGATAAGGATTTCTGCTCCTGCCCTGTTCAGTTTTTCCGGAGGCAGCGAAGAGTTAAATGCGGGATTTATTACCTCCACGGTTACCTGCAGATATTCCTTATTCCACCAGATCATTGCGTTGCCGCTGACCGGTTCCCCTTCTTGCCCGATCGGAAAGGACCTTTCGAGAAAACCGGATTTTCCCGATGGGCGGAACCTGATGTCGGCGCTGTTTCCCGGGAACCGGTTATGGATCAGAAAAAGGCCTTCGTTAACAGCATATATCCGTTTTCCGTTTTTCAGAAGCGCTTCACAATAGAAACTCATGCCGTCGACGAGCTGATTCCGGACAGTATCAGTATGCCATATCATTTTGAAAGGAGGGCGTGTCAGTTTTCCGATCTCTGCGACAACTTTTTCTTTTTGCACCGGTGAAGAATAACGGGCTTTGAGTGTCAGGGATTGTATGCTTTCACATGCGGAAATAGAAAGCGTACAGGCTTTTGCGCTGATTACACTTCCGGCAACCGGTTTGAGAAAGTCGAGGCAGGTGGTGTCAAGCGACAGGTTTGAAGGCGGGGTGGAATTCCAAGCGTTCACCGGAAGAAGCATTGCCGCGATCAGTATGCATA
>WJKA01000013.1 GCA_014729375.1 Chitinivibrionales bacterium | reverse complement strand
CGATTATACAGTCCTCACCATGTACATGAATTATCTTCGTGCAAAGCAGCGCGGTGCGACATTTATGGGAGAGAACCTTACCGATAAAGCAATGGACCTGGTTTCAGTTATTCAATCGGCGGGAGAAAAAAGTGGAAGAAAGACACAGAAAAACCTCATGAAAATAGGAACCGCGCAGGTCGAAATAGAATTAGAGCGGCAGGGCGAGGAACGCCATCTGGACCTTGACGCTCTTGATGAGCTTATTGCTGCAAAAATTATTATCGAGCAGAAGGATGTTACCGAATCCAGATACGGCAAACACAAGCGGAGCACCCTTGCATACAATCCGAACACATTTCTGCGGCTGCAAATGCTGAAACAATGGATTCCGGTTTTCAAGGAGGAAATCCAATTTTAAAGCCGCTGAAGTGGTATAAAGAGCTTCATCTTCAAAAGCACCGCCTCAGTCGCAATCTGTTTATCGCTGAAGGCCCGCGTGTGGTAAACCAGATCTGTGCGGGTGCGCGGCAGAATGTTGTCGAAATACTGGCTACTGCAAAAGAGCATATTCCCCCTGATATTCCGGCGCGGGTCAGGATACTGGAAGAAAAGCAGTTTACCTCGATAAGTACGGCAAAAAATCCGCAGAGCCCGCTTGCTGTCGTGCAAATCCCCGCCAATACCCGGTCGTCGGCAGTGCCGCCCGGTGACGCTCTCCGCATATTGCTTATGGAAAACATTCAGGACCCGGGCAATACGGGAACATTAATCCGGACTGCTGTCGCACTTGGCTTTTCCGGCATTGTCATGTCAGATAAATGTGCGGACCCCTTTTCCCCGCGCGTGGTGCAGGCAAGTGCGGGAACGCTGCTTTCAGTCTGGATCAGGCGAACGCCCGGATACCGAGCGATAGCAAACAATCTTGCGGACAATGGCTATACATTCTACGCTGCAGCGCCACAGGGAACATCATGTACCGGAATTCGGGTACAATCTCCATGCATTGTAGCAGTCGGTAATGAAGGAAACGGGCTTTCGCCGGAGATTATTTCCCGTGCTGATCAGGTAATTGCCGTCCCGATCAACAGCAGTCGCGCAGAATCGCTTAATGTTGCAGCCGCCGGGGCCATTCTGATGTATGTATTCCGGCTAAAATGAAATGCGCGCTCGTCCGGCATTTTTGGACCGGTACATGGCTTCATCCGCCCGTTTGACAAGGCTTACTTCATCCTCCTCGGGCGCAGCCTGGGCAATCCCGACCGACAAGCTCGTTTTACCGAATTTAAACGAACCGAACTGACCGCAAATCCGTTTTGCCGCAACCTCAGCCTGATGTTTATCCGTATCGGGAAGCAACACGACAAACTCATCACCGCCGTACCGGTAACCTGTATCGATATCTTTCCGGATGCAAACGGTTATTACCCTGGCAAGAGATTTTAAAACCTCATCGCCTGCCTGATGCCCCGCAGTATCGTTGAACTGTTTGAAATGGTCGATATCCAGCATCATGAGCGAAAGCGGCCTGTCTGGATTGCGCCTGAACCGTGCAAGCTCCTTTTTAATCTGCCCGTAAAAATATCGCGTGTTATACAAATCGGTCAGACTGTCGGTAATTGCCAGCCGCTCAAGCATCTCGTTCTTCTTGACAAGCTCAAGCTCGAGCTTTTTCTTTTCTGTAATGTCTTTTGCGGTCACGACCATACCAATAATCTGTCCGCCCTCGTCTTTCATCTCAGATATGCTGAGATTCAAATGGATTATCTCACCTTCCTTCGTTTTCATGGGAATCTCTTCATTAACCGACTTCCCGGACCGCAATACCGCATCCATTATTTTCCGCTCACCCGCCTCGTTGACAAAAAGAATCCGGAACGGTTTCCCGACAATCTCTTCCTGCGTATAACCGAAATGAATCTGCGACCCCTTGTTGAATTTCAGGAGCAGCCCTTCCGCATCAATGGTAAAAATGATATCCGTTGAATCCTGCAGTATACTTTCAAAATATTTTGCGATATTCTGGTATCGACGCGACGTGACGCCGGCTTTTTCAATGCAGCTCTTGCAGTGTAAAATATAGCCCTCAAACCATTTCATCAGAAGCAGAAACCAGAACGCTGCGAGAATAAAGATGCACATAAGCGGCCAGGGATTGCCCGCCTCAAACAGTAGTCCTGCAACAAAAAAAGCAGAGAGAATAACAGTACCCGAAACAAGCCACAATGCTTTCCGCTTCGGGTGAATCCCATTGTCACTATTTGTATCGTAGGAAAATTTTAAAAACCGTATCACAATTTATATACCCTGAACAACCGGATTATACCCTTCTTGCGGAATCGCCGGAACCGACCCCCCCCCCACTCCGCAAAAGAGCGTATAAATATAAGTTCTTGTCAACATTCATATTATATCACATTCCCGTCAATGAATAAAGACTTCCCGGAAATTTATTTTTCCGCACCCGTATCCAAGCCCAGCCGCCGTACTTCTTCAGGAATTCGTGCCGTAATATCGTAGCTTTCAAACCGTTCCGGTGACTGATCGGGAACCTTGTCAATACAGGATACCGGCAGGATATCACTGTATTTTCTGCAAAATCTGTCGCCGTACATTTTCCACAACGAATCAAAAGAGCCGCCTGAAAAATGCTTGAGGACGATTTCATCGGTGACAATACATTTATGTGTTTTCCGGACCTGCATGCAGATATCAAGATCGTAAAAATGGAATTTGTCAAAAATCGCATCGTCAAATCCGATTCGTTCAAACAAGCTGCCTCTGACAGCTATAAATAGACCGTCAACGGCAACGACCTCTTTATCTCCGTTATCCCATGAATACACTGTCAGAATACAGTTTTCCCCTTTCTGGTGTGTAACTTTCCCGTGAATAAAGGGGCGTCCTGCAGCCACCCATCCGGGCTTATCGGCAAACAGGTACTGTGTCCCGGCAACGCCGATCAGCCCCAGTGATTCATCGTTGCGGAACTTGTTTTCAATAATGGCGCCCCATCCGTACTGCAGCATAAAAACATCTTCATGCATGAAAACGCATATTTCCCCGCGTGCATATTCGAGTCCCTTGTTATACGCCGAGCAGAGTCCATAGGTGTTGCCGGTGTTGTCGATTTTAATGTATTCATTCGGGCACCCAGCGGTTTGCCGGACATTATTTTCGTGAACATTCCATTCGGCGGGTCTGCGTGAACAAACAATAATACTTATCATGAATTCTGCTTTCTAAATAATAGTTATCTGCGGAGCTTTACCCTTGATATTATAATTTATTGCGCCTTCAGGATTAATTCTCTCCGGCGGGTCTGGCACGCATGAGACCGGAAGGACCCGGCGGTATTTGCGACGGAATTTCCCGGCCGCCTCATACCAGTCGGCATCGTTTTTTCCTGCAGAGAGGTGCTTCAGAAGCAGGTCCCATGTAACGATGCACCGGTGGGTCTGCCGCACCTGCATGCAAATGTCCAGATCGTAAAAATGGAACCGGTGAAAATTATCCGCATCAAATCTGATTGCATTAAACAGTTCTGTTCGTATTGCAAAGAAAAGGCCGTCAACCGCAACGACCTCGGCATCGGCCTTGTCCCAGGAAAGAACCGACAGTACGAAACGGGAGCCTTTGTCAAGTTCATGTATCACCCGTCCGCGAATATACGGTCGTCCGGCAATATGCCAGCGGAGATCATGGGCAAAAAGATGCTGTGTTCCTGCTACGCCGACAAGCCCCACACCGGGGTCCGCGTCAAACTTTTTCCGGAGAGCAGCCCCCCATCCCATTTCCATAAAAAAAGCATCTTCATGCATAAAAACACATATGCTCCCCCGCGCTTTGTCAACTCCCCGGTTGTACGCAGATGCAAGGCCATATTCGTTTCCGGTATTATCGATACGGATATATTCACACTCGTCAGCAATTGTCTTTTTTACATTCCGTTCGTGAATATCACGGGACGGACCACTAATCCGGGAACAGACAATAATGCTTATCACGCTGCAGCTTCCTCCGGGTTTTCTCCCTGCATGCCCGCCATGCCACTATCGCAGGGCGGCGGCCGCTGGTCTTTATTTGTCAGCTCCATTCTTCGCCTCAACATCAACTGCTTTCCATTTCTCCGGCAAGAAATATCGACTTTTTTCCGAACCGTTCATTGAGATAATCCATTGCGTTTTCAGACGCGCCCCAGGCTGCTGCGGGGACTTCATCGACAAAAAGATCCAACTGCCCGGCGTCTGTCAAATTTGTCAACCCCACGCCGATCAGGCGCAACGCGCCCGTTTTCCGACTGATCCCGTCAAGCGGTTTTACGGCAGAATCATAGATTTCCTTTGCCAGGTTAGTCGGTCGTGCCGGGGTTATCCGTTTTGAATGCTTTGAAAAATCGGGTTTCCGGTATATCAGTACCACGCTTTTCCCGATAATTCCCCGCCCCCGGGCCCGGCGAGCAACATCCCGGCTCAAAGATAACAGGACCCTTTTCCACTCCGACACATCCGCGCAATCCCGGGCAAACGTATGCTCTCTCGATACCGATTTTACCCCCTCCTGCCCGGAAACCGGCCTGTTGTCGATACCCCGTGCAAGATTGTAGAGGGCAATACCGGACTTTCCAAACTTTTTCTCAAGATATTCCATTGTAAGCATTTGTAAATCTGCTATACGCGTAATACCCAGTGAAATGAATACCTGTTGCATTTTTTTGCCGACCCCCCAGATCCTTCCCACAGGAAGCGGGGCCAGCCAGGATACTATCTCTGCACTGGTAAAAGGGGTCACCGTAATTCCATCGGGCTTATTCATGTCTGATGCTATTTTGGCGCAATATTTATTCGGCGCCACACCGATGGAGGCAGTAAGGTGATACCGGTCTTTTATTGCTTTTTGGATTTTTTGTGCGGTCTCCTGCGGCGTCCCCCAGAGTCGACGGGTCCCGGTGATATCCACAAACGCCTCATCAATAGAGATTTGTTCAATTGCCGGAGAAAAAGACCTGAGTACTTCCATTATTTTCCGTGAAGTCTCTGCATAGGCGTTCATCCGGGGTTTGAGGTAAACAGCATGAGGGCAGCGACGATATGCCTGATCAACAGGCATGGCGGAATGAATTCCGTATTTTCTGGCCTCATAGCTGGCAGCCGACACAACCCCTCTGCCCCCCGGTAGCGCGCCGACAACAACCGGTTTGCCTTTCAACGATTGATTATCGCGCTGCTCCACCGAACAGAAAAAAGCATCCATGTCCACGTGAAATATTACTCGCATACTGTAACTCTTCCGACCGGCATAAACCACCGGCACCCCGCAGAGAATGCCGGAATCAACAGCCCCCTTCAAATAAAAATAATGAATTCACCATAAAGAGTTGTGGATAACGACTTTCCGATACTATAATATTTAAACAGTACCTGTTCAAAATTGACTTTCATCAATTTTGAAGGGAGCAGTTGAGTGTCCGCCTTCGCAGGGCAAAAGCCTTCGTCTTCAACTTGAGCCTATACGGAGAGCTTCGGATTCACTACTCGGCTCTACAGGTCGGCGTGACAGGGTTGAACAATGTTTTTATAAACACTTTATTATATGGTATCATCAGACATTACGGTCATAATTCCCGCCTATAATGAGGAATCTTCGCTGCCCAATGTACTGGAGCGGATCAAAAAACTCGGACGGGACTATGAAATAATTGTAGTTGACGACGGCTCAGGTGACGGAACATCCGCATGTGCCGCCGGCACCACCACGCGACTGGTCCGGCATGAAACAAACCGGGGCTACGGTGCTTCGCTGAAAAGCGGAATCCGCGCCGCATCCAACGAAATCATTGCTATCTGCGACGGTGACGGAACCTATCCGGTGGAAGCGATTCCCGGGCTGGTCGATCAACTCGACAAATGCGACATGGCGGTCGGCGCCCGAAACAGTAAAAGCACCGGCATCTCAATGCCAAGACGCTGGGCAAAATTGATTTTAAGCTGCCTGGCAAATTATCTGGCTGGAACCCGCATTCCGGATATCAATTCAGGCCTTCGGGCATTCAGACGCACCCAGGCACTGGCCTTTTTCAATATTCTTCCTTCAGGATTCTCCTTTACAACAACAATTACCCTTGCCATGCTGACAAACAATTATATCGTAACATTTGTCCCGATCGAATATTATAAGCGAAGCGGTAAATCAAAAATCAAACCCCTGCGGGATTTTACGCAGTTCATTTCGCAAATTCTGAGAACGGTCATGTATTTCAATCCCATGAAAGTTTTTCTCCCGGCAAGTATCTTCATGGCGGCAATTGCGGGCGGTGTGTTTTTTTACAGCCTGCTCTTTGCAGACAAAATACTGGATACAACCGTGGTAATTTTTTTCATGACTGCAATCCAGCTTTTTGCAATCGGCATGCTCGCCGAGCTGATAGAAAAACGCTCGAACAGAATTAACGACTCCTGAAATAACAGGTTACAAAACCGGCATTTTTGCCCAGACGGTCGCACTGTGAAAATAGTATTAATCGTACCCCCCTCAAACAATGAAATCACCGGCAACAATCCTTCAATTATTGAACAGGAACGAGGCCATAATCCACCGCTCGGATTGTTGTATATCGCAGCGTACATCCAGCACTATACATCACATCAAGTTAAAATTATTGATGCTCAGTTGGAAAACCTGAGTGAATCGCAAATTCAATGCCGCATTCGTGATGCCCGACCAGATATCGTGGGTATGACAGCAATGACGCTTCCGCTTGTTGATGTCTATGCACTGGCTTCACTGGCAAAAAGGGTTGATCCTGCTGTCAGACTTGTTCTTGGCGGGCCGCATGTTTTTCTTTACCCACACGAAACGCTTGCAAATACCGATATCGACATACTCGTTCTTGGTGAAGGCGAGATAACATTTGCCGAACTGGCCGATACGTTATCAACGGGGGAGGACCTTGCCGGGGTTGAAGGGATTGCCTACAGATCCGGCGGCAAAGTAATACTCACACCTTCCCGGGCACGGATCGAGAATCTGGACATGCTTCCGTTTCCCGCCCGCAGGCTTCTACCCTACCAACGGTATACGTCTCTCCTTGCGCGGCGCTCACCTGTCACAACAATGTTTACCAGCAGAGGATGCCCGTTCGGATGCACATTCTGTGCCAGGCCTCATCTGGGAAAAAAATTCAGAGCACGTTCTGCCGCAAATGTTGTCAATGAAATGGAGGAATGCATTGCGCTGGGCATCAATGAATTTTTTATTTATGACGACACATTTACGATAGACAGAAACCGTGTGCTTGACATATGTAATGAAATCCGCAAAAGGAAACTTTCGATCGGCTATGACATTCGCTCGAGGATCGACTGCATGGATGAAGAAATGCTTAAGGAATTAAAGTCAACCGGATGCGAAAGAATTCATTACGGCATTGAGGCCGGCACACAGAAGTCTCTGGAAACACTCAATAAGGGAATCACGCTTGAACAGGTCTGGAAAATAATCCGGGCCACAAAAAAAAACGGCATTTCAACCCTGGCCTATTTTATGATCGGCATACCCGGAGAATCCAGAGAAGACATACTGAAAACGATTGCCTTCTCCAAAAAAATCAATCCCGATTTTGTCCATTTTACAGTCCTGGTGCCTTTCCCCGGCACGCCGGTCTATGCACAAGCTCTCAAAAAAGGCATTTTCGGCCACGACCGCTGGAAAAGCTTTGCTTTGTCGCCGCAAAAAGAGTTCAAACCACCATGTTTTACCGAGTCCGTCTCCCGTAAAGAGTTGGAGGAGTTGCTTATCGTTGCGTATAAATCATTTTACACACGTCCCGGTTATATTCTCAGGCAGATTTTCAAAACGCGTTCGCCTGAGGAGCTGGGAAGAAAACTGCATGCCGGTCTCAAGGTTATTTTTATGAAGTAATTATTTTTAAAAGCGATGAACCCGCTTCAGATTATATGGCCAAAAAGAAAAAAAGCAGAAAAAGTAATCGCATAGGTCAACCGCAATCGTCCCCCTCCCGTCGGTTTTCCGGTACGCCCTTACTGGTATTTGAAAACCCATCAGGGGCCGTCACAAAATTGCTTATCGTTCTCCAGCTTTTGCTCCTTGCTTATCAGTTCACACCACAACTCTCTACAAACGGTGATAATGCAGTCTATTACTTTCTGGGAAAATCTCTTGCCAAAGGAACCGGCTATCGCAACATATGCCTTGTAAACAAGCCGATTGAAAGCACCTATCCTGTTTTGACGCCGCTTTTTATTTCTCTCAGCCAGTTTTTCGCGCCAACGCCGCTCCTGCCGAAAATTCTGATGGCGTTTCTCGGCGCTCTGGTTACGCTGATGTGCTATTACCTTTTTAAAAGCTATCTTTCTTTTCAACTTCTGACTCCACTGCTTCTTCTCACAGCAGCTTCAGGATTGATGGCAGACTATCAGCTCATACTGATGAGCGAAACACCATACCTGCTCCTTACTCTCTGTGCGCTTTTTGCCCGTTGTAAAAGCATAGAAGCTCCCGAAAACAGGATTTTTTTCTGGATTGCACTCACACTCTCTGTGCTGCCGGTTCATGCACGGAGCATCGGCATTGTTTTTTCCGCTGCGTGGATAACCGATGAACTGCTTCAAAAGCGGTATAAAAGTGCAATACTGCATGCGTTACTTGTTGGAACAACAATCCTTCTCTTTCGCTCGCTTGTGCCGGATTCATCGGCTTATGCAAACTCTCCATTCCTGAAAAATGCTTACGATCCCGAAATGGGATATATCACTTTTCACGATCTGAAAACCAGAATAATTACTAACATCAAAGTACATCTGACAACTCTATTTCCAAGGTCATTTATCCCCTTTACTTCAAGTAAACCCGGCGCTTTCCAGATGTTTGTTGCTGCGGGAATGATGATTGCTTCATTTGTGGGATGGTTTTTTTGCTTCAGGAGGACGGCGAGGATTTTCAGTATTTATGTCCTGTTCTATACAGGATTGATTTGTATCTGGCCAATTGCCAATGACCGCCGCATTTGTCCTCTCATGCCGTTTTTGCTTTTCTTTTTTATCACTGGATTGACCATAATTCTTCGTATTCCGCTTCTGCCGGAAAAACGCTTTGTTTCAACTTTGAAAAAACTTTCCGCCGGCTTTAACCGGCTTCATTTGACAAAAGCAAAATACGGCATTCTCTGGATATGTGTGGCAATTATTTTTACAATGAATGTCCATTACAGGATCCGGAATCCATTGAGCCCCCGCCATGGTACGCCCGACTGGAAAAATTTCTACTCCTGTGCGGACTGGATCCGAAACAATACTCCTGAGAACTCGGTAATTGTCAACAGAAAACCCGAGCTTTTCTATTTGCGATCGCACCGCGCCGGATGCATGTATCTGTATTCTCATGATGTAGATAAAATCATCCAGGACATGAAGAGAAAAAATGTCACGCACGTTGTTTATGACAATTTTGCGTGGACACGCACCACGGCAAAATATCTGTACCCGGTTATCGCAAGCCATCCGGAGCTTTTTGACGTTGTCTATGCTTTGAAAAATCCCGACACTTTTGTACTGGCATTCAGGAACAAATGAAGTCGCTAAATATTTTCACCGATCGTTTTTTTTACCCGGTACTCGCTGCAGTATGGATAGCTTCAATGCTCATGCTTCACAGCAATTTCAGTTACCGTCGAAAGCCATTACCCTCGGTCGACCTGGAACTGCCGAAAAACCGGGGCGTTCAGAAAACAGCGATAGTCCGAAGCAGCATCAACGAGCTGAAAAGCGCATTATCAACGGAAAATGATCCGCAGGATCAACTTCATATTCTTCACAATCTCGGGATCGCCTATTATGACATGCACAGTCTGCAACAAGGACGATCCATGCTTGATTCTGCGGTTTATTATTTCATGAAATCTGTTGAAGGCGGTCCTGAAATAGCGCGATTTTATTATAACCTTGGAAGAACATATACAACTCTCTGCAATCACAGAAAAGCCAGGACCTGCTACGAAAAAGCTCTTCAAATCAAACCGGACCATATTTTAGCGCTGCATAACCTTGGCCTGGTATATTACTTCGAATTCAATAATCCCGGACAATCCAATAAGTACCTTCAAAAGCTTCTGAAAATCGATCGCGATCTTCCGATATGCAACTATGTGCTGGGCGAGATATATTTAGACAAAAAGGAATACAAACGCGCTCTGGCCTATTTTATTAACGAAGTACAAACGTATCAAAAGCTGACCAGACGGAAATTCAGTCTTCCTATTGCAAAAAAGAACCTTCAATATGCCGCAGCCACGGCATATCTTCGCATGACCGAAATTTTTGCTGAAAAAATAAAAAACAGGCAAAATGCAGCGGCGGCATTCGCCTCCTACCTTGCACTGGAAAACAACATTCAGCGAAAATCGAAATCACTGCAACGAATGAAAAAATATGGGTTCAAATGATTCCATGAAAAAAGCCGGAAAAAACAGCAAAGACTGGGACGGTGTCTCAAGGGGAAGCACCGCCGGAAATCGGATTTTCATTTTTTTAATTTCTGTGTTCGGTCTTGTGCCGGCGTATCTCCTGTGTATACCGGTAAGTATCTACTATGTTTTTTTTCATCGTGAATTTGCGGCACCAATCAGTGAATTCCGCCGGCGACTTGGATTAAAGACAAATCCCTGGCACATTTTTCGCCATTTTTTTTCTTTCGGATCGCGCTTGATCGATAGAACAGGCCTCTATTCAGGCAGGTCTCCCGGGTTTTGCGAATCAAGGAAACTTGATGCAACAATCGGCAGTGCATTGAAATCCGACAGGGGAGTGTTGATTTTATCAGCGCATATCGGCAACTGGGAGGCGGGTGCTCATTCTCTTTTAGAGCGGCTTGGCAGGCCTGTCCATATTGTCATGCTCGAAAACGAGCGGGCTGAAATGTCCCGGGCATTCGAGCGCATTTATGCCCGGAGGAAAATCCACACTATTCCGGTTTCCGGTGACGGGTTGCCTGCGATAATGGAAATAATAAACGCGCTCAGGCGAAACGAGATCGTTTGCATGCACGGCGACCGCCTTATCGATCAGCGAAGCGAAATGATACCCTTTTTAGGAAAAAATGCGCAATTCCCTGTGGGGCCGTTTGCCGTTGCAGCAATTACCCGTGTGCAGATATTTCCGGTTGTAATTATTAAAAATTCGATAAAATCCTATGTTCCCATTCCGGGAACGCCAATTACTTTTGAAAAAGTAACCAGGCAAAACAGGCAGCAGGAGATACACAACGCCATGAAAAAGTACGTGAAATTTCTTGAAAAAATTGTCCACCACTACCCCTATGAATGGCACAATTTTTACCATTTCTGGCATAATTCCGAGCTTAAAAATCCTCAGGCAGAATAATACACCGACAGATCATCGAACAGCCCGCTTGAAAAGAGCAGTTTCCTGAATTTTTTCAGTTCATCGTGAAATGCCCTGCTGTTATCATAGGGCACAAAATGTTTTGAAAGAATTTCATGTATCTTTTTCGTGCCTTTCCCAAGCCGCGATATGTCTTTAAACGTGAATGCCTGAAGGTCGGCAAGCGTTTCAAGCGTAAGAACATGTTTGGAATTGCTCGCCGCCCTGAAGGCTTTACGGGCAGCGACCGTTCCCATACTGACAACATCCTGATTGGAAGCGTTACAGGAAATAGAAAGCGTGCTGACCGGATTGGCCAATTGACGGTTTTCTGCGGTTGTCGATGTTCCAAGATATTGTGCGCCCATGAATCCCATTGCCAGCCCGGGCGTGCCGATAATAAGGTGTTCCGGCAATCCTTCATTGAGGTTTTTATCGAGCAGCTTGTTGATTCTTCTTTCGGAAAGCGTGCATAATTCCGACAATGCAATCGTAAGCATATCCATTGCAAAGCCAATGCTTTGTCCGTGGAAATTCCCTCCGTGAATGATTTTTTTCCCGTCTGGTATGATTATCGGGTTATCGTTTGATGAATTCGCTTCGATAAGCACTGATTTTTCGGCATGTTCGACGGCTTCGCACACCGGGGCAAGTATTTGCGGAGTGCACCGGATAGAATAAACATCCTGCACATTAATGCTTGTCTCGTACACGGGCCCATCACTTTTCTGGTTTCTGATCCGATCGTGCATGTTTTCCCGCAGAACGATGTTTTTCGATCCGGCGTAGAGTTTTCTGATAATTGCAGCGGAATTGATCTGCCCCGGATGGGCTTTTACCTTATGCAAGTCCACATCAAAAGCGTCATCAATGCCCCCGAAAATTTCTACGGCGAATGCAGCGTTAACATATGCAAGCCGGAGCAGTTTTTTTGATGTATATATGACAAACGCCGCCAGAGCAGTCATCGCCGATGTACCATTGAGCACGGCAATCCCTTCTTTAAAGCTCAAGCGGAGGGGCTTCATGCCTGTCTCCCTGAAAACGTCAGCCGTATCACGGAGCTGCTTCCTGTAAAACACTTTGCCTTCACCAATAAGTGCAAGTGCCACATGGGCAAGGTGCACCAGGTCACCCGATGCCCCGACACTTCCACATTCGGGGATATACGGGCATATTCCACGGTTTATCATCTCCTTGAAAAATTCCAGCAGCTTATCCCTGACACCGGAATAGCCTTTCAGAAGACAATTCAGGCGAACAACGAGCACGGCGCGGGCAATATAAAATGGAAGTGCTGCGCCAAGACCGGCGGCATGACTCCTGATCAAATTCACCTGCAGCTTTTCAAGTTCATCATCATGAATAATTTTATTGCACATCGGGCCGAACGAAGTATTTACCCCGTAAATAATTCTTTCCGACGCCACCTCCTGTTCGAGAAATGCGCGTGAAGCACGGCATCGATCAAGTGCAACAGCATCGAGCACAACACTCTTGTCTCCCACGCCCACTGCAACGATATCCTCAATTGACAAATCATTTCCGTTTAAAACAACTGCCGGGCGGTTATCACCGTTCATTATATTTTTTCCTCGCACTGAAAAATCCGCTGAAATGTGCAACAGTCCAAAATAAATTGACGCCCCCCGGGAACTAAAAAATTTTTAAATTCATATTCCCGCGAAATTGCGCATATCAGCCGTCCAATAGTAAATTGTATGACAATTTCATTTGCTGGCATCTGCCGTTTTTTTGTATGAATCCAATATCACGCCGAGATATAATGCCCGTCTTTCCCGGTCATGCACTGAAAAATGATGCGCTGTTTTTATACGGTGCAATCCATGACTTACCTTTTGTTTACGCCTATGTTCAGGAACGGATTGAGGTTGTTCACGGGCCATCATGCAAATCCGGCAGGGAAATTTTTGAAAGCCGGTGTATACTCGACCAGGTACCGATTATAAAGCGGCGGGGCGGCGGAGGTACCGTCGTACTGGCTCCCGGTATGGTAATCCTGATCGTTGTCGGCAAACGAACAAAAGGCCGGTCAATCAGAGACACCTTCTCTGCCGTGCATCGACCGCTGGGAACACTGCTGAAAATGGAAACGAATCTCGACATACAGGAGCAGGGAATCAGTGATCTTGCGGTTGAGGGCAGGAAAATACTCGGAAGTTCTCTTTACATGACCCGAACTCCGTTTCTTTATTATTATCAGTCATCACTCCTTGTCGAGACCGACTCTGCTCTCATCACCAGGTATCTCAGGCATCCGCCCCGGGAGCCGGATTACAGAAAAGGCCGGGGTCACGATGAATTCTGTACATCCCTGAAAAATCTGGGAATTCAGAAAACTCCGCATAAGATTTGCACAACGCTTGTTTCTGCATTGAAGCACAGAATGAGTCAGGAGGAACAGATAACATAAAGGTATAGCATAGCCTGATATGGCTATACCGCAAAACAGTAGAAGCATGGCCGGGTTGCCATGCACGAAACGCACAGTAGTAATCAGATATGCTTTCTTTTATCGTACGAAGAGTAATTGAGACTATCCCGACGCTTTTCATCATCGCCACGCTGACCTTTTTCATGGTGCGCCTGGCCCCGGGCGGGCCGTTTTCATCGGAGAAAAATGTCTCGCCGCAGGTGCTCAGAAACCTCAACGAGCATTATGGTCTTGATAAGCCTGTTCTGGCACAGTATGCCGGCTACCTGAAAAATATTGTGAAAGGCGACCTGGGACCGTCGTTTAAATACCCGAACCGGACTGTCAACGAGCTGATAGCGACCTCCTTTCCCGTATCGCTCGAGCTCGGAGTGCTGGCGACAGCACTTGCACTGGCACTCGGCCTGACTGCGGGCATCATTGCATCGCTCCGCCCCAACAGCCTCGCCGATTACGCGCCCATGACCCTTGCCATGGCGGGGATCTGCATACCGACCTTTGTTGTCGGACCGCTCCTTGCCCTGCTGTTCGGCCTGAATCTCGGGTGGGTCAATGTTTCCGGTTGGCACTCGTTTCCGGACCGGGTCCTTCCGGCAATAACGCTCGGCCTTCCCTACGCGGCATATATCGCCCGGCTGTGCAGAAGCGGTATGCTTGAGATACTCCCTCAGGATTTTATCCGCACTGCACGCGCAAAGGGCGTACCCGAATGGAAAATAATCCTCAAGCACGCGCTCAAAGGCGGCATACTTCCGGTGGTCTCCTTTCTCGGACCGGCCACCGCAGGTATTATCACCGGTTCCTTTGTCGTGGAAACCATTTTCCAGGTACCCGGGCTTGGAAGGCATTTTGTCAATGCTGCATTTAACCGCGATTATACTATGGTCCCAGGGATCGCGCTCTTTTACGGCTCGCTTATGATTGTTTTCAATATGCTTGTCGATATCGCCTATGCATGGCTCAACCCCCGTATCAGGCTTGGTGAATGATGAAACCGGACCGCAAAAATGGGACTTCGCTGTACAGAGACGCAGTGTACCGTCTGACAAAAAACAGGGCCGCGGTTGTTGGATTTTTCTGCCTGATTGTGCTCCTCGTGTTGTCGGCGCTTGCACCGCTGATTGCGCCGTACTCCTTTTCAGCCCAGGACCTTGCCCTCGGCGCCAGCCCGCCGGGACCACGCCACTGGCTGGGGACCGATATTCTGGGAAGAGACCTTCTGACCAGGGTCCTTTACGGAGGTCAAATATCTTTTCTGGTCGGTTTCAGCGCAACAGCCGTTTCGCTGGTTATCGGCGTCCTGTACGGCACTGTATCAGGATATTGCGGAGGGAAAACTGATGCCGCAATGATGCGTTTTATTGATATCATGTATGCGTTCCCATTTACGATATTCGTTATCATTCTCATGGTGTTTTTCGGGCGGAATATCGTGCTGCTCTTCTGCGCGATCGGCGCGGTCGAGTGGCTGACCATGGCGCGGATAATCCGCGGGCAGGTGCTGACCCTGAAAAAGCAGGAGTATATCGAAGCCGCGGTTGCCATGGGGCTGTCGCTTCACAAAATCGTACTGCGCCACCTGATACCCAATGTGCTGGGACCGATCATCGTGTATACGACCCTGACAATTCCGCAGGTGATGCTGCTTGAGGCGTTTCTCAGCTTTTTAGGCCTCGGGGTGCAGCCGCCGATGAGCTCCTGGGGCCTGCTTGTCAAGGAAGGCGCCGATTCCATGGAGCAGTACTGGTGGCTGCTGATCTTTCCGGGGCTGGCGCTGTCGATCACGCTGTTTTCGCTTAACTTTCTCGGTGACGGGCTCCGGGACGCGCTCGATCCCCGCACGGCAAAGGACTGATCCATGCCCCTGCTATCGGTGACAAACCTTTCAACCTCTTTTCACTCCCGCAGAGGGACCGTGCGCGTGGTAAACAGTGTCGGGTTCAACATCGACAAAGGGGAAACACTGGGTATTGCCGGGGAATCGGGGTCCGGCAAATCGGTGCTCTGTTATTCCCTCACGGGTCTTGTTCCGCAACCGCCCGGCACAATCGAATCGGGTGAAGCACTATTTGACGGCTGCGACCTTCTGAAATGCACCACCGAAAAACTCCGGTCGATCAGGGGTAACCGGATCGGCATGATTTTCCAGGACCCGATGACTTCACTGAACCCGTATCTGTCGATCGGCAGCCAGCTTGTCGAACCGCTTACCATTCACCGCGGCCTTTCGAAAAAGGAGGCCAGTGCACGAGGCATCGATGCCCTCACGGAGGTCGGTATTCAGGATGCGCCCCGTCGCATGCGGCAGTTTCCGCACGAGTTCTCCGGCGGCATGCGGCAGCGGGTGATGATCGCCATGGCGCTGATCAATAATCCCGATCTTGTTATCGCCGATGAACCCACAACCGCGCTCGATGTCACCGTGCAGGCCCAGATACTCGACCTGATCGGTGCTTTGCAGCACAAGCACAACAGTGCGGTTATTCTGGTTACCCATGATCTCGGGGTAATCGCCGGCATATGCAAACGGGTCATGATTATGTATGCTGGAAGGGTCCTGGAATCGGGCAGCGCCGGGCAGGTTTTATCCCGCCCCCGTCATCCGTATACGTTTGCATTGCAGAAATCCATGCCGGCGTTCACCAAGAGGGGAAACGAATTGTATACAATACCGGGCGCTCCGCCGGACCTTTCCCGGGAGATAATCGGTTGCCCCTTTGCGCCCCGGTGTGAATTTAAAATTGACAAATGCGTTAATGGTCCCTGTCAATTACTAGTGCATAAGGACGGGCATGCAACCGCGTGTGTCAGAATCAATGACGGCGACCTGCTGTTAGATACGAAATACCGGGCAGGATTTACAGAATAGAGGATAGCGCATGCAGAAAATCGTGCTCGAAATGGACGGTATCAGGACCCATTTTCCGCTCTACCGCGGTCTTATTGTCCGGCGGCAGCGAGGGCAAGTCCGGGCGGTTGACGGCGTAAGCCTGTCGCTTGCAAAGGGAGAGGTCCTCGGGCTGGTTGGCGAATCGGGGTGCGGGAAATCGACCCTGGCACGGACAATCATTCATCTGGCTCCCCCGACTGCAGGAAAGCTTTTTCTGCATGGGGCCGATGTAACAAATCCGTCGCCTGAAAATCTTGCCGCTGTCAGGAGCAACGTGCAGATGATTTTCCAGGACCCGTACGCCTCACTTGACCCGCGCATGACCGTGTTCGATATCATTGCCGAGGCGGTTCTGATAAAAAACCGGCTGTCCCGCAAGAAGCTGACCGGAAAGGTTGTTGCATTGATGGAGCAGGTTGGGCTGGCCCCGGAGTTTATCCTTAAATATCCGCACGAATTTTCCGGCGGACAGCGGCAGCGGATCGCCATTGCACGGACCCTGGCAATGAATCCGGAAATTATTATTGCCGATGAACCCGTTTCAGCGCTCGATGTCTCAATCCAGGCACAGATTATCAACCTCATGGCACATCTCTGCAGACAGCGCGGCCTTGCCATGCTTTTTATCTCGCATGATCTCTCTGTTGTAAAGCATGTCTCCATGAGAATTGCCGTGATGTATCTCGGGAAGATAATGGAAACAGGGCCGTCGGAAGATATCTTTGCCGGGCCCCGCCATCCGTACACCAAAGCACTGCTCAGTGCGATGCCGGTCGCCGACCCGGAAAAGGAGCGCTCGCGAAAACGGATAATCCTCCCCGGCGACCCTCCCTCACCGATCAATCCACCGCCGGGATGCCCGTTTCACCCGCGCTGCCCCTTTGCACAAAAGAAATGCGCCTCCACAATACCGCCGCTCGAGCCGTGTGCAGACAAGCCGGAACAGTCTGCCGCGTGTGTCCGGAAGTATGATGATGAATTGACGGGATAATTCACTATTCTCCCGGACGCGGCCACCTCTCTTACGCCAGTGACTCCAGAAACTGTACAACCGGCACAACCGCGGCGTATCCCCTGCTTTCGTTATGAAGTTCATGGCTGAGATTATCGCATTTCGCAACAGTCAGGTCGGCAACCAGGTTTTTCGCCTTTGTGACATCATCATCGGAAATCCAGTCGGATTGAAGGAGCAACACCGGGCAATCGGCTTTTGAAAGATCATCGGCGCAGTCGTATTGCGGGAACCATCGCTCAAAAGCTTTCAGTGCTTCGGGATCGACCTTGCGACGGCCCTGTGCCCAGTAGCGGTAGAATGTTGGATCAAATCCGGGGAATTTTTCCTCAAGCAGACCGGCAAGCTCAATGACTGAGTATTCCTCACCGGCAAGTTGTTTCATCGAGGGTGTCTCAGAGACACGGGCACAGATAGTTGTATTGAACATCGGGGAATCGCCGATAATCATCGCTTTCACCGGTACTTGTGCGGCAACACGCATGGCAATCATGCCTCCCAGCGAGTGACCGAATATGACCGGCGTTTCTTTTACCTTCTGAGAGATCAGCCGCAGTACATCCGCGGCATAGCCATCGACTGAATAGCTGGCATCGGCCCGACCGGATTCGCCGTGCCCTCTGAAATCCAGGGCAAAGAGATGCCATCGTGGGATAAGAAAAGGAATAATCGGCAGAAACGACTGCCATCGGACGCTGATCCCGTGCAGCAGGAGGAGCGGTGCACCATTCTGGGGGCCCTCGGTGTAGTGAAAACGGATTTTGTCGGATAAAAGGTACTTGCTGTGTAAAATTTTTCTCTCCCGGTCGAATTATTATGGAACTTTTTGTCGATTTAATGGTCTAAAAATATGTTAATTTAAATGGCAGTTGTAATTTTAATTGTCGGATCGCATTAATCCGGTATATTTTTATATCACACTTTATTCTAAGGAGTTGTTTCATGAAAAAAAGAAGCTATTTTATTTGCTGCAAAGCTGTTCTTTCATTTGCACTGGTTTTAATCGTTTCTCATGCCGCGTCCTCTAAACCGATCAATTCATCTATCACCGAAGTAACGGTCTATTCCGATCGTGCGCTGGTGCAGCGAACAGGCTCACTCAGTCTTTCCCCCGGCGAGCATGTTATTACTTTCGAAAATCTTCCCAAAGCGATCGACCGCCATTCAATACAGGTGAGCGGAACCGGCAGTGCAGTTTTGTATGATATCCGTTTTATGACCAAGCATCTTGAGGGGCTGGATTCCACCGCACACAAAAAACTCCTGATGAGAAAAGAGGCGCTCGAGGATTCCCTTGCACTCTGCGACAATCTCATTGCGCAGGCCCAGGCCGAACGGACATTTGTGGATAATATCACCAAAAAACTTACCGCGGTCGCGCAGGAAGAAGATACTCCCGTGGAACTCGATCCCGACAAATGGATTAAAATGGTCGATTTCTACCGGACTAAATTGAGTGAGCTGGACAAGGAGACCAGATCGACTGCGCACCTCAAACGGGAACTGAAAGAACGGCTCGACAAGGTCAACCGAGAGATACGGGACCTCGGCGTTCAGAAAAGCGCCATGAAAAATGTCGTCGAAGTAACTG